>JAUWCW010000045.1 GCA_030609125.1 Candidatus Rokuibacteriota bacterium | reverse complement strand
ATAGAAGGACAACTCTGACGTCCATGGACGTGCCGAGAGGACGGCCCTCACCAACCCGTCCTCTCCCCCCGCTTCTGCTCCTGTTTCTTCTGACACTGACTCTCTGTTCGTCCGCCTGCGTTTCCATTCCGGAGGTACCGTATGTTGTGAGTGGACGGGGGGATGGCGCGGTCGTCAAACAGGAGGCAAGCTGCCGTGAAGGGAGACTCGCTCCTTCCGACGGGTCAGGCGGCTTTCACATCGGGGGGATCGACCCTGACGGCTTCACCCTTCTCAGCTGGAACGTCATGAAAGGCGGCCGGGACGGATGGGATGAGGACTTCGCCCGCCTCGCCGCGGGAGCGGACCTGCTGGCCCTGCAGGAAGCCTACCTGACAGAGCCGCTTCGCGACCTTCTTCGTGAACGGGAGTACCGCTGGGACATGGCGGCGGCGTTCCTGAACAGAAAGAGGGAAACCGGTGTCCTGACAGGCTCAACGGCGACCCCCACCTTTTTCTGCGTCACCAGATTCACCGAGCCGCTGGTCGTCATACCGAAGACTGCCCTCACCTCCCTCTACCCGGTGGCAGAGACCGACCTTTTCCTTCTTGTCGCCAACGTCCACCTCATCAATTTCACCGTCGACACCGGCGGCTACCGTGCGCTTCTACAAGACCTCGAGGAGATCCTCTCGGCCCATCGAGGCCCCCTTCTTCTCACGGGCGACTTCAACACCTGGAGCGGCAGGAGGATGGAAGTGGTGAAGGGCCTGACCGGCAGGCTGGGGCTCCGCGCGGTGGAGTTTCCCGAAGAAGGTCCCACCGCATTCTTCGGGAGGCGCGTCGACCACGTCTTCTACCGCGGGCTCGAGCCCGTTGAGGCCAGGGCGGTGAAGGTCTCGACCTCAGACCACAACCCCCTTCTCGTACGATTCAGGGTGGCGAAAAGCGAGGGCAAGTAGGTGAAGCTCTTTCTGCCCGCCGCGGTCCTGCTTGCCGCCCTGCTGGTCCCGGTAGGGGCCCCGGCGGGCACGGCGGAGGAGATCGATCACCTGCTGCAACACATCGAGAAGTCCGACTGTGTGTTCACCCGCAACGGCAAAGAGTACACCGGCGTCGAGGCCCTGGAGCACATCCGCATGAAATACGACTATGTCAAAAGCCGGGTGAAGACGGCGGAGGACTTCATCGAGTACGCCGCCACGAAGAGCAGCCTGTCGGGAAGACCGTACCTGGTTCGCTGTGGAGAGCAGGAAGTCCCAACGGCGGACTGGCTGAAGGAGGAGCTTGCCAGGTTCCGGCATCCCGTCTCGGGGCTGATTGTTCCTGATCCCCGCAACCCCCGTTGGCTGTGTCGGTACGATAAGAACGGCAATCACAAACCGTTCATGATGGTCACGGAAGGCCTTGTCGGACGTACCGCCATAGACTTGGAAGAAAGGGACAGAGGTCCTGCGGTGAGTGCAAGGCTGATCCTGTCAAAAGAACTGCCGTTACTGGCTGATGTATTTCATCATCAATTGAATGAACCGGGGAGAATCCCATTGGGCGGGTCCGATGAACTTTTCCCGAAGCACCCCCTGCTTATCAACTATAAAAGTCTCAGGCAGTCCGGTTAGTCCATATTTTGGACCAACCTTTTTGTCCTGGTCATGAAGGACAGGTATGGTAATGCCGAGTTGAGCGACAAAGGCGTCCGCCCGTACAGGATCGTCATTACTTAGTACAGCCAGCATTTTGAATTTATCTTTCGGCAGCGCTGAATAAAGCCTTTGCATGGAGGGCATCTCTTCCCTGCAGGGGGGGCACCAGGTGGCCCAGAAATTGACAAATACCACCTGCCCCCTGAGTTCGGAGAGGGTCCAGATCTTACCAGTTCTGTCTGCAAGAGTGAAATCCGGGGCCATCATTCCCACTGTGGCCACCTTTGAAACTTCCCCACAGGCACTGATTAAAAGTGAAAGACCAAGCATCAGGGTGAAAAGTGAAAAAAGTTTTTTCATGAGACATCTCCTTCGAGTCTGACCATGGAGGGCAGCACTTATGGATTCGGGTAGTTTGCCCTGATTTCAGAGAGAATAAGGTCCTGCAGTTGCTGGTATCCAAAAGTCTGGAGAGGTATTCCGTTGACAAAGAAGCCCGGCGTTTTTTGGACATTCAGCGCCTTGGCGTCGGCAAGGTCCTGCTCGATGATCTTCGCGATAGCCGGGTCATTCATGTCTTTTTGAATCCGGGACGGATCGACTCCCGCCTGGGGAATAAACTGCCATGCCCGCTGGGGCTGGGGATTGTGGTGACTGGCCCAGTACGGCTGCGACTTGTACAGGACGTCCAGGGTCTCCCAGTATTTCCCCTGCATTCTGGCGGCCTCGAGAATCTTGACGAAGTAATCCGCACCGTCATGGAAGGGGGCGTATCGAAGCACAAGTTTGATCTTGCCGGGATAAGCGGACATTATCTGTTTCACAAAGGGAGAAAAGGCCGCGCATGTTTCGCAGGCAGGGTCCATGAACTCCACAAGATAGACTTTCGCATCATCACTCCCGAGGGTCTGAGAGTGCTCTCTGACGAATAATGAAGCATTTTCCCTAGCCATGAAGCCATACTTTTCGGCCTGCTCGCCTTCGTAGTAGGAGGAGGCGAAGAGGAACCCCAGGACCAGCAGAAGACAGGAAACTCCGAATATCGCGTATTTCATTTTGACGTCATCCTTTTCAAGACAATGAGAAGAGCCGCTATGGTTGAAAACGACAGGAAAGAAAGCATGGGGATCGACAGCAAACCGAAGAGTTCAATGTATTCCTCCGTGCACGAAACTCCCTGGCTGCAGGGCCGTATGCTCTCCGGAATGATGCCGGTGTAGAGCAGGTTGTGATAGAGCGCCGTCAACCAGCCTGCTATCGCAAGGGGAAAGGCAAACTTCGCCACCTTCCTGTCGAAGGGGAAGAGTCCCGCCGCCAGGATCAGGACCAATGGAAAAAGGAATATCCTCTGGTACCAGCAGAGCACACAGGGGGCAAACTCCATCACGTGGCTGAAGAACAGGCTTCCCAGCGTGGATACGCTGGCAACGAACCAGGCAAGAAAAAGAATGATCCAACCCATCCTCAAGGTGTGGTCAGACTGGGGCATAACTGATGTTCTCCATGGTCAATGGCAGAAACGAATGACGCCATGTCTGTTTTACCCGGCATCGGAAGTACCAGGCGCTTTCCCCCGAACGCACGCTTCCCAGGGATCACTGGCTCAACACTCCATCGAAGTCCATCAGTGTATCCAGGTGTGGGTCGAATCCGAGATGCATATTTCTAATCTTTCCGCCCCGATCAATGAGCACCTTGAAAGGAACGACTGTTACGCCATAGGCATCAAAAATACTCCAGTCCGCGTCCCGGACGACGGTGAAAGAGGCCTGAAGGCGCTTGAAAAAATCCTCTGTCATCTTCACCGACATCGCGCCGTCGGCGATCATGACAATTTCAAGGTCCGTGTCGGCGTATTTCTTCATCAGGCGATTCATTTCCAGCACCATGTCGGCACAGGCCTCGCAGAGGACGGACCCGAAATCGATAAAGACGGGCCTTCCCCTGAGAGAATCCAGCGAGAAATCCCGCCCTTTGAGATCGGCAGTCGCAATCGGCGGAGCCTCCTGACCGACCCTGATTGTGCCGTTTGTCTCCATGTGGCCCTTCCCCCCCCCGTGGGCGTTCTTTGGCGGGGCACTCACGATGAGCACACAGCAAATCAGGAAAGGAGTGATAAATCGCGTCATGAAAGTTACCTCAGCACAGGTGGAACCTTCTCTTCACAGCCCGGCTATCCATGTAATTTGCAGACCTCGTTGGGGATTACTAGACTTGGGGAAGGCCATCCAAAAGCAGATCACTGTGAAACTCAGAGACAGGGCCGCCCATTTGGGAATAATCCTCGAGGTGCAGGGGTGCTCAAATCAGAAAGGCGGCGTGCAGAATGTACAGGGGATCGGCGTGCGGCAGAGTGGGACGCGACGGTGAAGCCTTGAGGCTGGTGTCGGAACATGAAAGAGCCGCCCCCTTCAATGAAACCTGAACTGTCACCGTGTTCGGGAGGTGAGTCCTGCGCCTCTCGGGTTTCTGGCGACTGGTGAGGTGTCGTGTCCCCTCCACGAATTCGGCCACGCAGCAGGGCGGCTCGGAAGAGACGGGGAAAGCCGAAGTAGAGACGTGCAGTGAGCAATCATGGACGCCCGTCGGTTCCCCTGGGCCACAGGGAGATGCACAGGTGGATCTGCCTAGAGGCATCAGCACCAACGGAAGGCCCAGCACCACCGGTGCCAGCGCCCTCAAGAGGCAAGTCAGCCTGACCAGTACGTTATTCATTGAGGAGAAAGATGGTGTTTTCCCCAAAGAAAGTCAAGAGTTTTTCCAGACCCTGACAGTTCCCCCTAGTGTCCTGTCCCATGATTAGCTGTGCATTTCTCGCTGAGAATGAGATGCCGAGATCAAGGCGCGATGGCGCCGGAATAGCGTGACTATTCCAAGGTAGCGCAACGCCGATATCGGCAGTCTCAGGCCAGCGAGAATGTGCAGGTAGTCGTGGGACAGGACACTAGTCTTCCCCGATTTCATTGATGATTGGGCGGGATGAAATTTGATGCAGGAAAACTCAACTGCCAATTGGTCAGGAAAAATAGTGAGGCTCGAAAACCTGGGAAATCGAGGAATCAAGTGGCACAGATTGTGAGGGTAAGGTTAATATAACTACAGGCCAATGTTTACAAAACAGAAGGGTTTTTTATATCGTCGGATCGACAGACGGCAATTGATGGTTCACATAATGCGCCTTTGAGGAATCATCCTGTTACCCTTCGTCCAAAGGGTAACAGCCGGGCACCAGGTCAATGCCCGGGGATTATCGAAAATCAGCGAGTTAGACAATTGATGGGCCATTCTCTATCTTGACGAACACATCATTGAGGAGATCGAACTCCTTTCACCAGGATCCTGGTGGGGCGGCAGCAACTCCGTGGCAGGCTTGACAGGGCGCCGCGGATGGGCGACCTTATCTTTGTGATCATCTGAACAAACAGTCTGGTGTTTTCCGGGAGGGACCTTGCGATGCCTGCCAGGAAAAGAACCTCCGCACGAAACGCTGCACGGTGCGACCCAAATTCGAAATCCCGGATCCGGCTCATCGATCTCATCATGTGCCTCTCCGACGCCATGGACTTCATCGATCCCGCCATCGTGGACCACCACCGCCAGGTCGCCTGCATCGCCTACCGCATCGGGATGGAGCTCAGGCTCCCGGCCGAAGCGTTGGAGGACCTGATCCTCGCCGGCGCGCTCCACGATGTCGGCGCTTTTTCGCTGCGGGAGCGGCGAAACACCCTGGATTTCGAGATGCGCGTCCCGGAGACACATTCCGAAAACGGCTACCGGCTGCTCAGGCTCTTCAAGCCGCTCTCCGGTGTCGCCTCGGTCGTCAGACACCATCACCAGCCATGGAACAACGGGAGGGGAAAGCGGGCCGGCAGGGAGAAGGTGCCCGACGCCAGCCATATCCTTCATCTTGCCGACCGTGTCGCCGTCCTCATCCGCCGGCGCCGGGAAGTGCTCGGCCAGACGAACAGGATCTGCCGGACGATACGGGCGGGGTCGGGACGTCTCTTCAAGCCCGAGCTGGTGGACGCCTTCATGGAGGCCGCCTCGAAAGAGTACTTCTGGCTCGATCTCGCCTCACCCTCCCTGCTCAACGAGATCTCCGAGGGCCTCAGCGCCGCCCGGTTCCAGATCGGCTCGGAGGACATGCTCGGCTTCGCCCAGCTCTTCTCGTGGATCATCGACTTCAAGAGTCCCTTCACCGCCACTCACACCAGCGGGGTGGCGGCGACCGCCGAGGCTCTGGCGGCACGTGCCGGGTTCACCGACGGGGAGTGTCTCCACATGCGCGTCGCCGGCTACCTGCACGACCTCGGGAAGCTCGCCGTGCCGGTGGAGATCCTCGACAAGCCGGCGGGCCTCATCAAACGGGAACGGAACGTCATCAGGCACCACACCTTCTACACCTACCGCATCCTCGGCTCTCTCCCGGCGCTGCACACGGTCCGGCAGTGGGGCGCCTTCCACCACGAGCGCCTCGACGGGTCGGGGTACCCCTTCCACCTGAAAGAAAGGGACCTTCCCCTGGGTTCGCAGGTCATGGCGGTCGCCGACGTCTTCACCGCCGTGGCCGAGGATCGCCCGTACCGGGCGGGGATGAAGAAAAGGGAGATCGTCTCCGTTCTCGATTCGATGGCCGCCGGGAGGCACCTGAACGGCGACCTGGTGGGGCTGCTCAAAACCGGCTACGCCGGGATGAACGGGAAGCGAAAGAAGGCACAGCGCGAAGCGTCGAGGAAGTACCGTACGCTTCGGACGGGAAAAATCAGAGAGGCTCTCCCGGCTGCCCCCAGGTGATCAAGGGGTCCTTCCTGAGAGGGAACCTTTTGTAGCGGTACTTCGGATACCCGACCATCATCCCCCCCTGGAAGGCGTGTCCCTCGGGAAGCGCCAGCGCTTCCTTGAGCGGCGGCCACTGGAGGGCGGCGACGTGGAGGTAGCCGGCCCAGCAGGCGCCGAGGCCGAGGGAGGGGGCCGCCAGCTCGAGGTAGGCGAGGGCGATGGTGCAGGCCGACGGCACGACGGGGTCCTTCTCCGGCCCGTGGGTGACGACAAGATGGTGAGCCCCGCGGCAGATCGTGTCCTTCCCGGCGTCCCGGGCGGCAATGATGCGGTCAAGGAGCATGCCCCTTCCCATGTCGGGGTTCGCCTTCAGCACCGAGCGCATCCAGTCCGCCGCCATGCCCGCCATCCGGTTGACCTCATCGGCGTCGTGGACCACGAGCCACTGGACCGGCTGGGCGTTGTGGCCCGAGGGGGCGTACCGGGCGATCTCTATGAGCCGCCGGAGCTTCTCCTTCTCGACCGGCTCCTCCCTGTAGACCCGGATCGAGCGGCGGGAGCGGAGGAAATGCTCCGTCTGCTCCGGGGTGAGGGCCCACTCCCCCTGGACGGGCGGACAGTCCTCCGAGGCCATGGTGTCGAGAGACATGGCCCCGTAGGGACAGACCGCCACGCAGTGCCCGCAGCTGATGCAGAGCGCGTCCGCCCCGTCCGCCGGGGTGGGGACGGCCTTCTCTTCCCGCAGCTCGATGATCCCCACGGGACAGGATTCCACGCAGATGCCGTCACGGCGGCATTTTCGCTCGTCGACTATCAGGTGCGACATGGCGCCATTGTACCGGAAACAGCGCCCTGACAACACCTCCCGGGCGAATCCCCACCCGGCGGAAAACATCAAAAAAACGTGACCTTCCCGTCCGGTTCAAGGCCGGGCCGCCCCCTCTTGATTTATGGCGGCGACGGGGATAAGGTTGACACGCTGAAGGAGCAGAAGCACATGGCGACAAGAGAAATCCACACCTGGCCCAGCAGGGTCCTGAAGGAAAGAGCGGCCCCCGTCGAGGAGTTCGGCGAAGAGCTCCAGCGGCTCATCGACGACATGCTGGAGACGATGTATGCCGCCCCGGGGATCGGTCTGGCCGCACCCCAGGTGGGGGTCTCGCGACGTATCATGGTCATCGACCTCTCTTCCGGCACCGAGCCGGAGCAGGTCCTGATCCTGGCCAACCCCGAGATCGTCGAAACCGTGGGGGAGGTCACCTCCGAGGAGGGCTGTCTCAGTCTCCCGGAGTTTTCCCTCAAGATCCGCCGGGCCGAATCCGTCGTCGTCCGGGGCTACGACCGCGAAGGCCTCGAGGTGGAGGTGCGGGGAGAGGACCTCCTCGCCCGGGCGCTGCAGCACGAGATCGACCACCTCGACGGCGTTCTCCTCCTCGACCGCGTCAATCCCTTCCGCCGGGAGATCGTCAAGAAGAAGCTGAAGAAAGCCCTGGCTCCCGCGGAATGAAGGTCGTCTTCCTCGGAACGCCGGAGCTCGCGGTACCGTCCCTCAGCGCCATCAGCGAGCATCACGACGTCGTCCTCGTGACGACCCAGCCCGACCGGCCCAGGGGCCGGGGCCGCAAGCTCGGCATCTCCGCCGTCAAGGAAAAAGCCGTGGATCTGGGCCTCGAGTGCTGGCAGCCGGAGAGCCTGGGGGGCGACGGAGCCGTGGAGCGGCTCCGCTCGACGGGAGCCGACATCCTGGCCGTCGTCGCCTACGGTCTGAAGATTCCCGATGCGCTCCTGAAACTGCCCCTCCACGGGGCCGTGAACCTTCACTTCTCCCTCCTGCCGGCATACCGCGGGGCGGCCCCCCTGAACTGGGCCGTCATCCGGGGCGAAAAGGAGACGGGCATCACCACCTTCCGCCTCACCTCCCGCATGGATGCCGGTCCGGTCTACATGCGAAAGGGCCTGCCCATAGAGCTCGGGGTCACCGCCGGCGAGTTGGGATCGCAGCTCGCGGCGATCGGCGCCGGGGTCTTCGCCGACACGTTGAACGGCATCGAAAACGGCTCGCTGACAGCCGGGACCCAGGACGAAGAGCGGGCCACCGCGGCGCCGAAGCTGAAAAAGAGTGACGGCCGGATCGACTGGTCACGGCCGGCGCTGGAAATCGTCAACCTGATACACGGCGTCAATCCCTGGCCGGGCGCACATACCACCGTGGACGGAAAAACTCTGAAGATCTGGCGGGCAGCGATGGCGGGAACCGCCGGCTCGGGCGATGCCGGGCCCGGAAGCGTGGTCGTCGCCTCCCCCCGCATGGGCCTGGTCGTCGCCGCCGGCGAGGGAGTGGTGCTCCTCACGGAGGTGCAGGCTGAGGGCAAGCGGCGCATGCGGGGCCGCGATTACCTGGCCGGTCACAGTCTCCAGGAAGGATCGAGGTTTCTCTGAAGAAGATGCCGCCTTGTATTTTCCGCCTCCGCGGCACTCACCGGCCGCGAGATCACCGGGGGCCGGAAACAGCACAGAGAAGAGGGACCGTGACACTGACACGACTGTTTCTCTGCCTGGCCGTCATCGCCCTGTTTACCTCCGGACACGGGACGACGGCAACAGCGGCGGAAACCGGCCCGTCCCACGGGGGTGAGGTGCTCGTCATGCCCGACGGCGAGAGGCTCGTCCTGAAGACCTGGCTTCCCGTGGGAGAACCGGACGCCGTTATCGTCGCCCTGCACGGAATCAACGACTACCTGGGCTCTTTCAACCTTCCCGCGCCTTTCCTGGCCCGGAAAGGCGTCGCCTTCTACGCCTACGATCAGCGCGGTTTCGGCTCATCACCGAATCGCGGACTCTGGCAGGGTGGAGAGACCCTCACCGGTGACGCCCGTGAGGCCCTGCGGCTCATCGAGGACCGGCACCCCGGGCGTCCGCTCTATCTTCTCGGGGAGAGCATGGGGGGGGCGAGCGCCATCTTCGCCCTGACCGGCGAGGCGGCTCCCGGCATTTCGGGACTGATCCTCGTTGCCCCGGCGGTCTGGGGCGAACGGCACTTCAACAGGTTTTACCGGACCGCCCTCGATGCGGGCTCCACCGTTGTTCCCGGACTCGCTCTTCCGGGCAGATGGTCGAGAGTCACATTTTCCGACAACGAGGAGGAGGTCGCCATCCACAACTCCGATCCGATGGTAGTGCACAGCACGCGTCTTGACACCCTCCAGGGGGTGGTCGACCTCATGGACGACGCCATGGAAAGATCTCCGGCACTCGACCTGCCCATCCTCGTCCTGTATGGGCTGAAAGACGAGGTCATACCGAAAGACGCCGTGTGTGAGCTCTTGAGCACTCTGGGAGAGACCTCGACGGCAATCTTCTATCCCGAGGGCTACCACATGCTGCTGCGGGACCGGCAGCGCGAGACGGTGCTCCGGGATCTTGCCGCCTGGATCGGCGACCGGGAGGCGCCGCCTCCATCAGGGCTGGGCCACGACTGCAGGTAACCGGGCTTCGTGAGTCCTAAGCCTTCTCGGGCTGGTCCTGGAACTGCATCTCGTAGAGCCTCCGGTAGAGAGGGCTGTTCTCCAGCAGTTCCTGGTGCTTTCCCTGCTGAACGATCCGGCCGTCGTCGAGGACGGCGATCCTGTCCGCCTTCAGGACCGTGGCGAAGCTGTGGGCGATGATGAAGGCGGTCTTCCCCTGCAGGAGGTTCCCCAGGGCCTCCTGGACAATCTTCGCCGCCTCGCTGTCCAGGGCCGAGGTGGCCTCGTCGAGGATGAGAATGGGCGCGTCCTTGAGGATGGCCCGGGCGATGCAGATCCTCTGCCTCTCGCCTCCTGAGATCATCAGCCCCCGCTCGCCGACCACGGTTTCGTACCCCCTCGGGAGCGAAGTGATGAAATCGTGGGCGTAGGCGACCCGGGCCGCCTCCACGATCTGCTCTTTTGTCGCACCGGGACGGCCGTAGGCGATGTTGGCGTAGATGGTGTCGTTGAAGAGTATGGTCTCCTGGGTCACCAGGCC
>JAUWCW010000140.1 GCA_030609125.1 Candidatus Rokuibacteriota bacterium | reverse complement strand
GAGGGCCAGCGCCGCTACGTCGAGTCCCTCTCCGCCTACGCGCGCCAGTTCCTGGAGTTGATGGAGAAGCCCGACGTGGACACCATCGAGGGCCTCTCCCCCGCCATCTCCATCGAGCAGAGGACGGTGAGCAAGAACCCCCGTTCCACGGTGGGGACGGTGACGGAGATTTACGACTACCTCCGCCTGCTCTTCGCCCGCGTCGGCCGACCCTTCTGCTACCGCTGCGGACGCGAGATCATCTCCAGGGGGGTCGAGCAGATCGCGGACCAGATCCTTGCCTTCGCCCCCGGAACGCGAATTCACATCCTGGCGCCCCTCGTGCGGGGGAGGAAGGGAGAGTTCCAGAAGGTCTTCGACGGCGTCCGCAAGAAAGGCTATGTCCGCGTGCGCGTCGACGGCGCCGTCCGCGACCTCGCGGAAGAAATAACTCTCGAGAAGACAAAGAAACACTCCATCGAGGTCGTCGTGGATCGGCTGGTGACGAGCGGCGACATGGGCTCCCGCCTGGCGGACTCGCTGGAGGCCGCTCTGGGTCTGGGCGACGGACTCGTCATCGTGGAGGAGGTCGGCAGGGAGGACCGCCTCTTCTCTTCGAAGCTCGCCTGTCCCGACTGCGGGGTGAGCTATCCCGAGATTTCGCCGCGCTCCTTCTCCTTCAACAGCCCCTACGGGGCCTGCTCCGAATGCGGCGGCCTGGGAACGAGCATGTACTTCGATCCGGATCTGGTCGTCCCCGACACGGAGCTGACCCTGCGCGAGGGGGCGATCGCGCCGTGGGAAAGGCGCAATTCCTTCTTTTTCATTCAGACCCTGGAGTCCGTGGCAGCACACTTCGGCTTCGACCTGGACACTCCCTTCAGGGACCTGCCGCAGAAGGCCCGGGAGGTGCTCCTGCGAGGATCGAGAAAAGAGAAGATAGACTTCGTGCTCAAACGGGAGAAGGACCGCTGGAGCTACCGCAAGCCCTTCGAGGGGGTCATCCCGAACCTGGCCCGCCTCTACCGGGAAACGAAATCGGCGGCCAGGCGCGAGGAGATCGGGCGATACATGAACCTCCAGCCCTGCCCGTCGTGCGAGGGCCGCCGGCTTCGCCCGGAGAGCCTGGCGGTGAGGATCGGCGGACGGAACATCGCCGACTGCACCGCCCTGGGCATCCGCGAGGCCCTGGCGGTCTTCTCAAAGCTGGACTTCACTCCGAAAGAGCGCACCATCGCCCGCAGGATTCTGAAGGAGATCCGGGACCGTCTCAGCTTTCTCGTCAACGTCGGCCTCGACTACCTGACCCTCGACCGGGAAGCGTCCACCCTCTCAGGCGGAGAGGGTCAGCGCATCCGCCTCGCCACGCAGATCGGATCCAGGCTGGTGGGGGTCCTGTACGTACTCGACGAGCCGAGCATCGGCCTGCACCAGCGCGACAACCACCGTCTCCTTCGAACCCTCAAGGAGCTGCGGGACCTGGGCAACACGGTGCTGGTGGTGGAGCACGACGAGCAGACCATTCTGGAGGCGGACTACATAGTCGACCTCGGCCCCGGCCCGGGTGAGCGGGGCGGCTCGATCGTCGCCGCCGGACCGCCGGAGGCGATCATCAGACACCCCTCCTCGCTCACGGGCAGATACCTTTCGGGGCAGATGGAGATCCCGGTGCCGGCAAAGCGGCGAAGGGCAAAGGGGTTCCTCGTGCTCCGTGGAGCCCGGGGCAACAACCTGAAGGGGATCGACGTCGAGATACCCCTGGGCACCTTCACCTGCGTCACCGGCGTCTCCGGATCGGGCAAGAGCACCCTCATCAACGAAACACTCTTCAAGGCGCTGGCCCAGTTCCTGTACCGTGCGAAAAAAAGGCCCGCCCCCTTCAGCGCCATCGACGGAGCGGACCTGATCGACAAGGTGGTGGAAATCGACCAGTCCCCCATCGGCAGGACCCCCCGCTCCAACCCCGCCACCTACACCGGCATATTCACCCCCATCAGGGAGCTGTTCGCCGCCGTCCCCGAGAGCCGCCTGCGGGGCTACCGCGCCGGGCGGTTCAGTTTCAACGTCAGGGGCGGCCGGTGCGACGCCTGCGACGGTGACGGGACCATAAAGATCGAGATGCACTTTCTGCCGGACGTCTACGTGACCTGCGACCTCTGCAAGGGAAGGCGCTACAACCGGGAGACCCTCGAGGTGGAGTACCGGGGCAGGAACATCCACCAGGTGCTGGACATGACCGTGAGCCGGGCCCTGGAATTCTTCGCCAACCACCAGTCCGTCCGCGACCGCCTGCAGACCCTTCACGACGTGGGTCTGGGCTACATCAAGCTCGGGCAGCCGGCGACGACCCTCTCCGGCGGAGAGGCGCAGCGCATCAAGCTCTCCCGCGAGCTCGGCAGGCGCAGCACGGGACGCACTCTCTACATCCTCGACGAGCCGACTACAGGGCTGCACTTCGCCGACATCAGAAAGCTCCTGGAAGTCCTCAACCGCCTCGCCGACGAGGGCAACACCATCGTCGTCATCGAGCACAACCTGGACGTGGTCAAGTCGGCGGACTGGATCATCGACCTCGGCCCGGAGGGCGGCGACAAGGGCGGAAAGGTGGTGGCCCGGGGGACCCCCGAAACCGTGGCGAGCCGGAAGGGCTCCTTTACAGGACGCTTTCTCCGGCCCCTTCTGGCCTGACGCGGCGCGGCGGCACGGGCCCACTTTTGTGATGCGCAACGGCGCGCAACCTGTTACTCTCTTGCAAACCGATGAGAAGAACAACACTCCTGACCACCGCGGCCGTGTGCATACCCGGCCTTCTTCTCTATGCCGCCCTGGCCCGGCCAGGCCGCCATGAGGCGGCGAAGGCGCCGTCTTCTGAAACGGTCCCGGCCGCCGCCGATCCGTCCCCCGCACCGGTTCCCTCGACGCACGCGCGGCATGACGCCAAACCGGAGAACCTCTTTCTGCGATCCAGCGTCGCCCTTGTCCTCGACAAGGAGGAGAACGCCATCCTCTACGAACGGAAGATCGACGAGCAGCGACCCATCGCCTCCCTCACAAAACTCATGACGGCCATAGTCTGCCTCGACGCGGAGCTCCCGCTGCACGAGACGATAACGATCAAGCGTGCCGACCGGGACCGCCTGAGAGGGTCAAAGTCACGGTTGAGCTACGGCACCATCCTCACGCGCCGCGACGCGCTCTACATCGCCCTCGCGGCCTCGGAGAACAGGGCGGCCCACGCCCTGGCCCGAACCTACCCGGGAGGGGAAAAGGCCTTCGTCCGCGCCATGAACAGCAAAGCCGCGGAGCTCGGTATGGACCGGACCCGGTTTGCCGATCCCACCGGCCTGCACAGCGGGAACGTTTCCACCGCCAGGGACCTGGTCAAACTGGTTGACGCCGCCGCGGGGTACCGGGCCGTACGATCCATGACCACGCGGCCGCGCGGCAGCGTCACCGATCTACGCAGGGGCTGGAAGGTGGAGTTTTTCAACACCAACCGCCTGGTGCGCAGAAAAGACTGGACCATAGGGCTGAGCAAAACCGGCTACATCGCCGACGCCGGCAACTGCCTCGTCATGCAGACCGAGATTTCGGGCCGCCCGCTCATCATCGTCCTGCTCAACTCCTGGGGCAAGCTGAGCAAGTTCGGCGACTCCAACCGGATCAGAAAATGGCTCGTCGATGCCGAAAAGACGGCGAGTCAGCAACCTTCCCGGGACCGGTCCGCAACGATCTGACGCCGGACCACTCCCCGCTTCCGCCGCTTTAATCCGCCCCTTCCGGCCCCACCGGGTCTGGCGTAATGACTGCAAAGCATATAAAATAACGTATTCGGGTAGTTATTCATCTTCAGGGCCCCCTCAGGGGCAAGAGCGACGGGACAGGGATGTAGACCAGGAGCGAAAGACGTTCTCACACGCCGCGCCGTGAGGCGCCCGACGAAGAGGGGCCATGGAATCTCTGGATCGACAGCTGCCGAAGATCGAGGAAATGATCGAGCGGAAGCAGTGGCACAACCTTCGCGACTTCCTCTCCGAACAGCCCGCCCAGGACATCGCGGACTTCCTCACCGAGTTCGACCAGGACAACCGCATCGTCGTTTTCCGCCTTCTCTCCCGGCCCCTGGCCACCGAGGTCTTCTCCCATCTCGAGCCGGGCCACAAGGACGGTCTCATCCAGGACCTGAGCCGCGAGGAGACCCGCTACCTCCTGGACCACCTGCCGCCCGACGACAGGACGGACTTCTTCGAGGAACTCCCCGGCCTGGCCATCCAGCGCCTGCTAAACCTCCTGAGCCCGGAAGAGCTCAAGGAGTCCCGCAAGCTCCTCGGCTTTCCGAAAGAGAGCGTGGGCCGCCTCATGACCCCCGACTACGTGGCTGTCCGGGAGCACTGGACGATCGCCCAGGCCCTGGAGCACATCCGCCGGGTGGGCAGGGAGAGCGAGACCATCAACTGGGTCTTCGTCATCGACGACTCGTGGCACCTTCTGGACGAGATCGAGCTCAAGCAGTTCATCTTCGCCGAGCCGACGGAGGTGGTGAAGCACCTCATGAACGAGTCGGTGGCCAGCATTTCCGCCTACGAGGACCGCGAGAAGGCTGTTGAGATGATGCAGCACTACGACGTCAACGTCCTGCCCGTGGTCGATTCGGACGGGGTCCTGCTCGGGATCGTCACCGTCGACGACGTCCTCGACGTCGCCGAGGAAGAGGCGACGGAGGACTTTCACCTCACGGCGGCGGTGAAGCCCCTGAAAACGAGCTACCGGGAGATGGGAGTGCTCCCTCTCTACCGCAAACGGGTGGTGTGGCTCGCCGCCCTCCTCCTGATCAACCTCGCCTCCGGAGGCGTCATCGCCTTCTACGAGGAGACCCTCACCTCCGCCATAACCCTCGCCTTCTTTATCCCCCTCCTCATGGCGAGCGCCGGAAACACGGGCGCCCAGTCGGCGACCCTGGTCGTACGCGCCATCGCCACGGGAGACCTTCCCCTCAACCAGTGGCTTCAGACGGTGGTCAGGGAGATGGGTGTGGGCCTGCTTCTCGGCTCCACCCTGGGTTTCGCCGGCTGGTGGTTCGGTCTCTTCAAGGGGGGCGTGAAGATAGCGCTCATCGTCTCCACGGCCATGCTCGCCGTCGTGCTGGTGACCAACATCATCGGCGTGGTCATCCCCCTTCTGTTGACCAAACTCGACATCGACCCGGCCGTCGCCAGCAGCCCCCTCATCACGTCCATCGCCGATGTGAGCTGCCTGTTCATTTACTTCACCATCGCCACAATGGTCCTGGGCTGACCCCCTGGCGAGGTGAGGGGGCACGCATGCGTTTAACGAGAAAGGAGCATTCATGGAGAACCTGGAGAAGATCCTGAAGGCGACCCTTGGTGAGATCGAGAAGATCCTGAGCGCCAGGAGCGTCGTCGGGGAGCCCATCACCGTCGGGGACAGCACCATCATCCCCCTGAGCAGCATCGGTTTCGGCTTTGGGGCCGGCGCCGGCGGCGGGAAAGAGGGGAAGGAGACGGACCGTTCCGGGGAGGGCGGCGGCAGCGGAGGCGGGGGCGGCATAAAGCCCGTGGCGGTGGTCATCGTCAACGCCGACGGCGTGCGCGTCGAGCCCCTCAAGCGCAGCACAACCGACGTCATCGACAAGGTGGGGGAGATCGTCATCAGGGCCGTCGAGAAACGGGCGGCGGGGAAGAAGGACGCAAAAGAACCACCCGCCGGCGAAGAAGACAGCCCCAAGGCATGACAGCAGCCGCGGCGCTTCTGCTTTTCGCAGGCCTTCTGAGTTTCTTCTGTCTCAC
>JAUWCW010000233.1 GCA_030609125.1 Candidatus Rokuibacteriota bacterium | reverse complement strand
CGCAGAGACTGCCGGGACATCCGTGCCTTTCCCGAAAACCCGCCGGACGGGAGTGTCGTCATCTATCACTTCTCCATCGGCTCGGACCTGACGGACCGGTTTCTCTCCCTCCCGCCCGGGGTCACGAGGGTCGTCTCCTACCACAACATTACCCCCGCCCGGTACGTGCGCTCCCTGCGGCCCCGGCTGGCGGAGGTGCTCGATGAGGGACGGCGGCAGCTTCGACTTCTCGCCCCGGAGACCGACCTCGCCATGGGAGATTCGAGCTACAACTGCGCCGAGATCCGGGAGGCCGGCTGCGAAAGGACGGTCCGGGTCCCGCTCCTGTGGAAGAGGCCGGACATCACGCCTGCCCCCGATCCGGCGGTACTCTCCACCTACAGCGACGGAGCCGTCAACTGGATCTTCGTCGGCCGGGTGGCGCCGAACAAGAAGCTGGAAGACGTGATCAAGGCCTTCTTTTTCTACCGCAAGGAGGTCCACCCCCACTCCCGGCTTTTTCTCGTCGGCTCTTTTGCGGGCATGGAGCGGTACGTCTCGTCCCTGAGGGCCCTGACGGTCCAGCTCGACCTGCCCGGAGTCATCTTCACCGGCCACGTCACCGCCTCACAGCTCGTCGCCTATTACCGTCTTGCCCGCGTCTTCGTCTGCATGAGCGAGCACGAGGGTTTCTGCCTGCCCCTGCTGGAGGCCATGTCTTTCGACATCCCCGTTCTCGCCTTTGACGCGGCGGCCGTTCCCGAAACGGTCGGCGCAGGGGGGGTCGTCTTCAGCACGAAGGACTATCTGATGGTGGCGGAGACGGCGGACCTGCTGGCGAAGGAGGGGTCGACCCGTGAGCGGCTCATCGCCGCCGGGAGGGAGAGGCTGTACGCCTTCGACGCCGGGGCGGTGGAAGAGGCCCTCAAGGCGGCGCTGAAGCCGTTCCTCTCTACCTGATCTCCGCGTTCGCCTTTTCCCAGAGCTCGGGGGGGATGCTGTTCTGCTCCAGCCCCGACCAGACCGCGGCGGCGAAATTGACGTCCCGCGAGACCCTTCGGGCCACGGCGGAGTTCAGGACCGCCTGCCCCCTGGAGCTCCAGGAAAGCTCCCCCCCCTTTTCCAGAACGCCGAACCAGAGGTGGACCCTGGCCCGCCGTATCTCCGGCGAGACGTCGAAGATCGAGAGAAGAAGGTCGGCGAGGAACGTCCTGGTCGCCCCGGGGAGGCTGAAGCTGTCAGAGACATCCATGACCATCCGGTACTCGATGTCGCGCCGGGCGTAGGAGAGGTGGACCGTCACGTCCATGCCCGCGGGCGAAAGGTCGGCGACCTGCACGTCCCCCTCGGGGTGGCGGAGAAAAAAGGAGGGGAACCACCCGGCGCGGCGAAAGATGGAAGCCTCGTTCTTGAACTGGTCGAAGTAGGCGAGCTTCCCCTCCACCATGTCGAGAACGCGGAGGGAGACGTTTCTGCTCTCGCGCTTCTCGCCGACGCTCTCGTGCATCCACCCCTCCACGCCGCCGTCCCTTGAGACCTGGTACCACCCGTCCTGCTCGACGACAATGGTGAAGACTTCCCCCTTCAGGGCGGACCGGACGACAGGCCCGTTCAGGCTGGGCCGGCGGCGGATGTTCCCCTTCTCCCTGTTCACCACGAACTCGAAGAAGACCGCCTCGGGGATGTCGTCGGGAGAGGCCTCGCTGATTCTCGACTCCTCCTCTTCGCCGGCGGGGATCGCCGCCAGGGTGGACTCCCTCGCCCAGCCCTCGTCACCGGTCTCGGTGATGATGCGAAGCCACTCGCCACGACGCTGCAGGACCGTCACGACCTGGCCCTTGATAAGGGTGCGGTCAGGTTCGGCGGCGTTCGGCCTCTCGTAAACCCCGGCGGAGGGAGAGCGCACGACGTACGCCGTGCCGTCAGCGGCGGCGCGGTGGGCGGGAACCACGACCAGAAGCAGTCCGATGAAACAGGCGATCCCCCGCATCCAGGCTACCGTCCGGCGGAGAGCCGCTCTGAAAGGTACAACGGCAGTCCAAGAGCCCGCATCCGTACCTGCGTCTTCTCCACCGCGTAGGGAACCCGCCGGATCTCAACTTCACCCGTGCCGTCGTCCAGCACGGCGAAGGACGCCCGGGGGTCATGGTCCCGGGGCTGGCCGACGCTGCCGACGTTGACGATGCAGCGCACGCCGTCCCGCACCTGTGCCGACTGCTCGTGGAGCAGTTCCGCATCGCCGTCTCCCCTCCGGGTGACGATGAACGGGACATGGGTGTGGCCGATAAAACAGGCCTGCTCCTCGAAAAAGCCGAAGCCCTCCTCGGCTTCGCGGAGGCTCATGATGTAGTTCCACGCCTTCGGCCGACGGGGGGAGGCGTGGACGAGAAGGGTGTCTTCCCGACGCTCGGTGTAGGGCAGGGCCTCGATAAATTCCATGGTCCGGGCGCTTACCGCCGACCGTGTCCACTCCACCGCGCGGCGGGCGTTGATGTTGAAATCCTCCAGCGGGGTCATCTCCGCCACGGCGGCGTCGTGATTGCCCATGAGGTTGACCGCCGCCTCTTCCCGCAGAAGATCGACGCAGGCATCCGGCTCCGGACCGTACCCGACGGCGTCGCCGAGGGACCAGATCTCATCCACGCCGAGGCCGCGGATCTCGGCGAGAACCGCCCCGAGGGCCTCCAGGTTCCCGTGAACATCGGAGAGAATCGCTCTCTTCATGCACGCAGTATACCTCAACGGGGACCGGTGGCCGGGAGAGGCGGTGAGGTCTCGAGAGGGGGGGCGTAGCGGACCGCACCGACCCGCGGGTCATCCCCGGCGTCGAAGATCCTCCCGGGGATGCCGCCGCTCTTCACCCCCCAGAAATTGCCGGCGGCGTCCAGGTCCGTGGGCGCGTTGTTTTCCAGGGCGAAGCGGAGATTGCCCCGGAAGGAATTATTCTTCAGAACAACCGAGGAGCTGTCGACGAAGAGGCCGTTGCCCACGTTGGAATGAATGAAATTGCCCGTGATCTCGGCGCCGCTCCCCCGCAGCTGCAGCCCTCCGTAGCTGTTTTCCGCAAGTAGGTTGGATTCCAGCCGGAAGCGCCCCGCCGAAGCGCGCAAGCCGGGCGAGTTGCCGGTGATGCGGTTTCCCGCAACCACCCCCTCCGTCTCCCGCAGGTGGATCCCCGCCTGCACGTTGTCGACGAAAGACGAGCTGATGAGGGAGAGACGGGAGCGCAGGGTCTGCAGCCCGCTGGTGTTGTTCTCCACACGGCAGCCCTCCACGACGACCGTGGAGTCGCGAAACCGCAGGCCGCTCCGGTTCCCGGTGACCGTGGAGCCCAGAATGACCGCCGTCGACTCCTGGAACTGCAGGCCGCGCCAGTTGTTCCGGAAGAGCGAGTTCTCGACGCGAAACTTCGAGAAGTGGCTGTGCAGTCCCCGGTAGGAGTTCTCGACGATACAGTGGGTGAAAACATTCTCCTCCGCGTCGCTGCCCATGAGGTTGACCGCCCCCCAGCGGCCGGGAGCCCGCGCGCCGGCGGAGGTGAAGACGATGGGCCTCTTCTTCTCCCCTCTCGCGACGATCCGCCCCTGGACGAAGAGTTCGCTCTCGCCGACACCGTCGCCGTTGGTGTCCCGCCAGGCAAAGCTCACGACCGTGCCGGGGCGCAGGGTGAGGACCGCTCCGGGGGCAACCATGACCGTTCCGTCTATGCGGATTTCCCCCTCCCACGTCTCGTCCCGCCCTATGAAGCTCTCGTCCCGGTACGTCTTTGCCGGCCCGCCGCTCCCCTCGCTGCCCCTCACCTCCACGGGGAGCTCACGGGGAGGATCTTCCGGGAAGTCGGCTCCCGGCACGGCGGGGATGACGACATCGCCGCTCCGGGTGATCCCGTGGGGCGGCGCCTCCGGACTTCCCCAGAGGACGCCGCCCAGGGGTCCCTCGAAGACCGAGTCCCGGACGACGGGCGCCGCACCCGGCGCGACGAGCAGCCCCTCCCGCTCTCCGGCTTTCGACCTCACGCCGTCAAGCTCCGGCGCCGAGCCGCGCCAGCAGTAGATGCCCCCTTCGGCGGCTTCGACGCTCGATGCCCGGATGACCGGGCGGGAGGACCCGTAGATCATGATGCCGTGCTTCACCCCGTC
>JAUWCW010000244.1 GCA_030609125.1 Candidatus Rokuibacteriota bacterium | reverse complement strand
GACAAGACAGGTGAAGGTTCGGGGCGTCCCCCGAAGGCGGTTCCCCAGGCCGCCGGGCGGAACGATTCCGGTCGACACCCCGCGCCTCCAGGGCTCGGAGGCTGTTTCGTCGTCGTACAGCTCCACGTAGCGTGAGGCCTCGAGAAGGGCCTCGAAGAAGGGCCCGGGCGCACCGAGGATCGCGGCCTTTGCCGCCGCTCCCCTGCGGGGGGCCTTGAGCCCCCAGAAGCCGGTCTTCACGCCCCCCCCCGCGGTCTACTCTTTCCGCTTCCGGAGGTCCGCCTCGCGGTGAACCTTCTTCACCCGGCGGCGGAGGGAGTGGTTCTCTTCGTAGTTCTTCACCAGGGCCTTGAGATAGCGGCCCCGGGCCTGAAGGATGTTCTTTTTCTTCCTCGGCTTCCGGGTGGAGAGGAGGTAGGCCACGATGATCGGCAGGGCGAAGCTCGCGTCGGCGTAGACGGTGACGTTGTTGAGCCTTGCGTCCTTGACCTTCCCCCAGGAGCGGGCCTCCGAGGCCGTCGCCCCCGACAGGCCGCCCCAGTGGGGCGCGTCGGCGGTGATCTGCACGAAGTAGTCGTGCCCCCCCCGGGAGTCCTCGAGAATCTGCCAGAGCGTAGGCTGGGTCTGCATGAAGAAATTCTTCGGCGCCCCGCCGCCGACCATGACGGCGCCGTTTTTCGGGCTGCTCCTGACGATGGCCGCGGTCTCGAGGATGTCAAGGGTCGGATCCACCGGAACGGGTCTTCCTTCGAGGTGGTTGAGAACGAGGTTCATGCCGATGGAGGAGTCGCCCGGGGAAGGAACGTAGATGGGAACGCCGAGCTGGACGGCCCGGGCAACGAAGGACTTGCGCGGATGGGACGCGCGGCGCAGCACTTCCCGTCCGAGCCGCGCGTGAAAGGCCGCCGTCGAGAGAGGCTTGTCGAAGGTCTTGTTCAGCACGCTCGCCAGGATCGCCCGGTCCGTCTCGAGCATGGTGTCGTCGTCCTCGATGAAGACGTCGTAAATCCGGGCGATGCCCGCATCTTTCAGCTCCTCGTCGTCGACATCGAAGTGCCCCTGCTTCATGGGGAAGTCGAAGGCCCGGTGCAGGTCGTGGTAGAGGTTCGCTCCCGTGGAAATGATCCAGTCCACCCACCCCTTTTCCATGAGCGTAATGAGAGCCCCGGACATCCCCACGGGAGTCATGGCGCCCGCCAGCGTCAGGCAGATCGTGGCGTCCTCGCGTATCATCTCCGCCCAGACCTGCGCCGCCTCATAGAGACGCCGGGCGTTGAAGCCCATGCCCCCGTAGACCTCCATGAGGGACTGGACGGACATGCCCTTGCGCAGACGGATCGGCTCGATAGTGCGACCCGACATGTATTTTCTTTCCAGCCTTTTCTTTCTTCCCGGCATCTTCCCTCCCTCCTGTCTGCACGTTATATAACAGGTGAGGGAGGAGGCATTCAACCCCGGGGGTGCGCGGGCGCGCATCGCGATGCCCTCCTCGCCGGCGCTTCAGTGGCAGGTCGGGGGGCCCTCCCGTACAGTCGCCGGGCCCGGCGCCTCTTTTGCGTTCGCCTCTTCCCTCCGCCGCGCCCCGCGGAGGAGGCCGTTGATCATCTTTGCCAGGTCTCGAAGCTCTTCGGCAAGACGGCTGCCGGCGTCGGCGCCTATCAGGCCGAGGCCGGCCGTCACCTCCAGGAGCGGGAGCGTCTCAAGGACAGCCCGCTTGCAGGCCGAAAAGTGTTCGGTCTTGAGCTCCTTTTCCCAGAATCCCAGCCCGTCGGCGAGGTTCGTGACGAGCGAGAGGGCCCTCTGCTGCAGCTGCTCCGCCAGGGCGGCATGCCCCCTGCCGGTCATCTCCGCGCCGAAGCGGCAGAGATTGGCGCTGGTGGTGATTGATTTGCGGTAGACGTCGAGATTCTCAATACTGTAGCTCACGGGCGGCCTCCTTTTGTTGTCCCGTGGAGGAAACAGAGCAACAGCCGTGCCAGACCCGCCGCACAGTGAGAATACACCCTCTCCCCTGGAGGGAGAGGGCAGGGTGAGGGGGCACCGGAAACATGGAGCTGTCCCCGGGGGATACAATTCTGGTGAAAGGGTATGCCGTGCGGTTACAGCAGAGTCAGTCCTGCGGGGCCTTCTTCATTTTCTTTGCATCAAAACCCCCGGGGATGTATGGTATGCGGTGATGGCGATGCAGCAGGATCAACGCAAAAAGGACGGCCCGGAAGACCGCCGGGCGATGCTCAGACGAATCGATCTCTTCGGCGACCTGAGCGATGCCGAGACCGATTCGGTTCTCGCCCTCATGCGCGGGCAGAAGGTGAGGAAGGGCGGTATCGTCTTCCACCAGTTCGACGAGAGCGGAGGTCTCTACCTGACCTTCGAGGGCTCGGTGAAGATCTCCCGCATCGGCCGGGAGGGCCGCGAGGTAACCATCGCCATTCTCCGGGAGGGGAACTTCTTCGGCGAGATGTCCCTCTTCGACGGTCAGCCCCGCTCGGCCACCGCCACCGCCATCACGGCCAGCCGCTTTCTGGTTCTCGACAGGGAGAGCTTCCTCAAGAGCATGCTGACAATGCCGGGTATCGTGGCCAAACTCCTCCAGGAGCTGTCGAAGCGCCTTCGCGCCGCCAACCAGAACATCGAGAACCTTGCCCTGGGAACGGTCTTTGACCGGCTTTTTCACTTTCTCAGCCACCTGGGAAGGCAGTTCGAAAAGGCCGGGGGAGAGACCGTCATCACCGCGCGGCCCACTCACCAGGAGCTGGCCGAGCTTGTGGGCTCCTCCAGGGAAACGGTCACCCGCACGCTGGCCTCGATGGAAAAGCGGGGCCTGGTCACGCTTCACAAGAGAGAAATCGTTCTGCTGCCGGCTTTCTACGAGGAAGAAGAGAGCCGGGCCTGAAAAGAAGCTCCCCTCGCCTGAAAAAATCTCTTGACAACACCGTGGAGAACAGGTACGTTCTCGGGGTTTTTGTCCGCCTCCGATGGAGCGGGCGCGCATAACGCAACAAGGAGATGATTCAATGAACTGTACAACTGTCAAGGAAGGAACGTTCTGCGCTTTCATGAGCGCGACGGGGTGCTCTTTCAACGGGGGGCGGTGCCATCCCGTGGCCGATCAGTGCCAGGGCTGTGCCCAGATCAAGGAGTATCCGGAAGGTCAGTACTGCCTGACTTACGGCAATCCGGCCGCGAAGTGGACTCTGGGCCGCTGCAACTTCGCCTCACACGTGAAGACTGAAAAGAAGGACGAGAAGAAGGTCAATCCTCTCAAGGCCTCGAAGAGAGCCCAGGCCAAAGCCTAGTTTCACGCGGTTTACAGATTACCCGGCCTCCCAGGGGGCCGGGTAATTTTTTGCTAATCAATGACGAGTTTGCCCGGCATCCTCTTGCGCCCCGACCGCGAGGCGAGGGCATAGCCGGTTATCCAGCCGAAGATCACCAGTCCTCCCCCAAGGGCCACGCCTTGAAACATCTTACTGTTCCTGGCCCGCGAGACGACGCTGCGGGAGGTCTCCAACTCCTCCTCCAGAAGGGTCACCCGTTCAGAGAGGCTCTCGTTCCTGCCCTGAAGACCGTTGTTTTCCTCCACCAGCCCGCCCAGCCTGTTTTCCGTCTTCTTCATCCGCTCACGCAGGGGGCCGATCCGGACTGCGGGAGGGGCTTCTTTCCCGATAACGGAATCCGGCATCCAGCCCGTCTTCTCCCCCGCCTTCACGTGAACCCAGCCCTCCCGCCTCTCCAGGAGGGTCAGTTTCGTCCCTACCGGCAGCCGTGCGGCGGCGGGGTCCGAAAACTGCGGGTTCTCGCGGAGGGGATAGGTGCTGAGCCCGGTCACAAAACCCGACTCGGCCGCCGCGGCCGGCAGCGAAGCGCAGAGGAGGGCCCAGAACAGAAGGGCCGGCAGAATCGCGCCACCCCGAAACAAAGACTTTCTCATTCCCTGTAATCCCG
>JAUWCW010000207.1 GCA_030609125.1 Candidatus Rokuibacteriota bacterium | reverse complement strand
AGTACACGCCGGAGTGGGCCGAGCGGGTCTCGGGCGTGCCGGCCGAAAAGATCAAGGCCCTGGTGGAGAGACCCAACCTGAAGGGCAGGGACCTGTACGACATCTGGTTTATGCGACACACCCTTCAAGTTTCGGTCCCTCCGGATCTTGTTGTCGAACGCACCAAGGCCTATCCAGGCAAGTTTGTACCGAAGAGAAGTCTCCATACTTTTCTAAGTTCCAAGACCCAAAAACAGGTTCTTGCCGCCCTGGAGGATCTTCACCGTTTTATTCCACCCGAAGAGTTGACGATCATGCGCAAAGAAAAGTTCAAGAACGTTCTTCTTGCCGTGGAAGAAACCGTTGGACAACTGTTGGAAAAAGGCTTGAATGAAAAGATCATTGAATAGTACGGCAGTTCGACGAAAGACACCGGCAAGAGATATCCTTTCCAATCTCCCGGAAGTGTTCGGCGTGAGAGAGATCGAAAAATATGTGAATCATCCGACTCAGTGGCTGGCCCGTGCTGCGTTCTCCGGACAGGTCGTACGACTCCAGCGTGGAATCTATTGGAACAGGTCCCGATACTCGGACCTTCCTCTTCCCTACCTCGCCTGCCAGATCAAGTCCGCCCCTTCTTATGTCTCCTGTGAGTGGGCGCTCCATGCCGGAGGGGTTCTTCTTCAGAGACCCTTCACCTGCACGGTGGTGACCTTGAGTACGGCGGTCGGCCGGAAACGTGAGATCCGGCTGATGGGCGAAACCATCGAGTTTTCGCACATGACGGAGAGACTGTTCTGGGGCTATGAGCAAGTCGAGGGATATTTCCTCGCCTCTGTTGAAAAGGCTTATCTGGACACCCTCTATTTTGGTCGGGACCCGGAACGGTGGGGGGAGTTGGAAACGGGTATTTTTGACTTTGAGGCGCTTCAAACCATGGCGGAGAAATTCCCGCCGCGAATTTCAAAACGGATCGCCTCAATGGTCCCCAGTATCGTCCGCCGCGCAGAAGAGTATATGCGGGCCCACTTGGATGAACCCCTTTCCATTGTCGATTTGCTGCGCATTTGCAGCTGCAACCGGGGCACGTTGTTTTCGGCTTTCCGCAGTGCACGAAGCTACACTCCTATGGAGTTCTTAACCGAGCAACGGCTTCAAAAGGCTTGGGAGAAGATGAAAAGGCCGACTCCTGAAGATTCGGTAGCATCCATCGCTCTGGAATGCGGTTTCACCAGTTTTGGCCGGTTTGCCCAGATCTACAGAAAACGATTCGGGGAGCGGCCTTCAGAAGCCTTGCGAAGGGGAAGAGAGAAAGATTAGAACATATCGCCGGATGACAGCTACTCTTCAATGATTCCCATAATGCGCCTTCGAGGAATCATCCCGTGGTAGTTCTCATGGAGCGAGCCGAAAATTGCTTCTAGAGGCTCCCGGCCGGTCTTTGGTATCTCGGAGTGCCCACAGCCTTCAAGTGATCTCTCAGGCGATTGTATGTGTCCCATAATAAGAATTTCGGGACTCATTACGGCCACCAGTGAAGGCTTCAGCGAGGAAGAGCAGGGCATCGCAGAATTCTGTTACCGTTCGGACGAAGGGTAACAGCTTTCACTGGAGAAGATCATAAACCGCCTATTCACTACGGCGAGGGGGTTCCAATCCCCTTGGGGACGCCATTTCCTTTAGGCCTCCAAAACCGTTCCGTTTTGTGTGCGTGGACAGCTGGTGCGTCCGTCCAGTTTCGCCTTGACAGCCTGCTGCACATGAGCCATATAGTGTAGATATATACCATTACTGCGCATCTTCGGAAGTAAGAATACGGCGTTGGCAAACGGGAAGCCCCCTGAAGGAGGTTGAGCAATGACCAGGACGAAGAGAGTCGTTGTCGTAGCTTCTGTGGTCCTCGTGGGTGTGATGCTCTATTTATGGGGACGCTCAGACGGTCTCGTCGGAAGATCACCCGGGTTGTCGGACGTGGCTGTCGCAGCTGAGGCTGAAACCGACAAATTTTCCCCGGTCAAGGCGCGCGCACGTGATTTCTACACCCCCAACAGCGAAGACCTTCTGCCGGACGAGATGCGACTCATTGCCTGCGGCACCGGCATGCCCACGGCGCGTCCGAAACAGGCGGCATCGTGCTGGCTTCTCGAACTGGGGAACGGTGACAAATTCATCTTCGATATTGGTACCGGATCGGCAGAGCGTATCGCCGCCATGCAGATCCCCTACAACTACCTCGACAGGGTCTTCCTGAGCCACCTGCATACCGACCACTTCGGTGATCTGGATGCGTTGTTTGTCGGCGGCGCGCTGGCCGGCCGCCAGAAACCGCTACGGGTGTGGGGACCGGCCGGCGACACGCCGGAAAGGGGCACGAAGTACGCGCTGGACCACTTGTATAAAGCGCTCACCTGGGACCTCGATGGCCGCGCGGGAATAACCGACCCACGCGGCTACCAACCTTTTGACGTTACCGAGTTCGACTACAAGGGCGTGAATGAGATCATCTATCAGGAGAACGGCGTGACGATCCGGTCCATCCCGGCCATCCACTCCCTGGACGGTCCGGTGAGTTTTATCCTCGAGTGGAACGGACTCAAATTCGTGTTCGGAGGTGACACCTACCCGAACAAGTGGTATGCGAAGTATGCAAAAGACGCCGACCTGGCGATTCACGAGTGTTTCGTCGCCGTGCCCGACATGATCACCAAGTTTCAATTCACACCACAAAGCGCTCTGGCGGTGGGCACCCAGATCCACACCGCACCGGAAGCGTTCGGCAAAATGATGTCGATCATCAAGCCGCGAATGGCTGTGGCTTATCACTTCTTCAAGGACTTCGACACCACAGGGCCAATCTATGATCGCATCCGTACTACCTACGATGGTCCGCTGAGTCTCGCCGAGGACTACATGGTGTGGAACATCACCAAGGACGATATTCGCGTGCGGATGGCGATTTATGATGAAGACGTCTGGCCGCCTCCGGCCACCGAGAAGCCGCAGCTGCCCGATCCAAGTCTCAGAATTCCTTATTCGGAATTTATAGTGGGCGGAAAATACGACATGAAGGACGTGATTCAGCCCACGTATGACGAGATCAACAAGAAGTATGGACTCAACGAGAAACAGGAAGACTGATCGTTGATGCGTCGCCCGGCGGCGCGAGCGGTACGGTCTTCCGCTCACGCCGAGCGTTACGCCGCAGCTGTCTTCTTCTCGATTTAGAAGCGCCCGGAAACCAGCCCTCTGATGCCTGGGTCGCACCGCGAATCCGCTCTTCGCTGTGCCACCATACGCATAGACGCTCTCTCCGGGCACTCCCCCGATACCGGTTCATCCCCAGGGCACGCTGGTTGCGAACTCCACCGAGAACCTCACGCGGCAGGCCCTGCCGGGTTCGAGCCCGCCGTCCTTACGGACCGCCCCTGCCCTGCGGCGCCCCCGTCCCCTTCGCATACGGGTCTACCCTCTCTTCCTCGATCAGCTCGAGACCCGTGATCCTCCAGGCTCCTTCCAGGGGCTCGGCGGTGATATCCGCCTTGTAACGATTCTGCCTCATGTGAATGTGTCCCCAGTGGCCCACCTCGCCCGTGGCGGTCCATTCGGCGTTGAAGACGTAAGCCAGCGGCCTCTCAGGATGCCCTTTCACCTCCACGTCGAGGATCTCCACCTCCTTCACCTTCGCCCTGGCCCCGCCGGCCCTCTGCACCTCGAAGGACCTGCGGTTCTGCAGGTAGATCTCTTCCAGCAGATCGCCGCTCACGCTCTTTGCGAGCCGGTCGTAGACGTCCTCCTCCGCGCGGAAGTCGAAGGAGCGGTAGACGTTTCTCAGGAGGCTGTGGAGGATCTGTACCGCCTGCTCGTTCTTGAGCTTCGGCGCCATGGCCGCCGGTTTTGCCACAGGGACATGCAGGTACGGCATGAGCAGAACGCTGCCCGCGAGGAGCGCCGCCCCCAGTCCGAGGTGAGCGGCAATCCCCCTGCCGTCACGCCTGCGGGCGCGTATTCCAAACCCGACAGGGACGAGAATGACGAGGCAAAGGAGCGATCCCGCGGGGAGACCGAGACTCGTCAACTCCCGGTCCACCTCGATCTCCACCACCGTCGGAATGGTGTAGGTCTTCAGGTAGTTGGTCCACGTGAACGTCCGGTCGTCGGGCGTCACGTATGACGGGAAGGGCCCGGCGGGATCGACGGCGTTGGTCGGCACCTTCTGCACGCGGTCGGAGAAGTGGTTCCAGTCGACGGTGACCTCCTTCGGGATGCCGTCGGTGACATAGGTGATGATCACCCCGACAAGGGCCGTCTCCACCGGCATTCTCTCCGGCTTCTCGATAAAGATGGTGCGGGTGAGCGTGTACTTGACGAAAGTCACCCGGTCGAGGATAGGACGGCGCGCCTCCCCGTCTATGAGAACTTTGTCGTTCTCCACGAAGAAATTCCCAATGCGCTCTTTCAGGGACTCGAACTCGTCGGCCTCTATGTACTCCGCATCCCTCAGGC
>JAUWCW010000210.1 GCA_030609125.1 Candidatus Rokuibacteriota bacterium | reverse complement strand
GTTGTCGTCGAGCCCTGGCGCAGGCGCGTTCTCGATCTGTGCGCGGTCTTCAGCCTCGACGCCCGGGGAGAGGCCGGAGGATTCCGCCTGCACGAGACGCTGTACACTCGCGACGGAGCCCTGATCGGTGCGGTGTTCGTGCCCGGCGGGCACCCGCGGCGCGATGCGCTCGAGCGCGCCGCGGGGGTCGTCGCCGGCGAGCTCACCCGGGCCGGCTACTTCGGGCCCGTCTGCTTCGACGCTTTCGTCTGTGAGGTGGATGGAAAGGAGAGGTTGCGCCCCCTGGCCGACCTCAACTGCCGCCGGCCCATGTCGGATGCGATCCATCGATGGTGGCGGGAGAAGGCCGCCGACCGCGTCCTCCTGTGGCGTTTTTTCAATACCCGGAAGCTGAAGCCGGAAGCGGTGGAGGCGACCGAAGGCGCGGAGGACCATTACAGCCCGGGCGCGCGGCGCGGGGTCCTGCTTTCATCCCCCTGGTCTGTCGAGATCGACGGCCGCTTCGTGCGCGCCCCCAAGCTGGCGGCGGCGTTCATCGGCGAGAGCCGCTCCGAAGTGGAGCGGATGGAGGGCGCCTTCCGCGCCCGCTGTGAGCGATGATGCGCCTCGTTGTCATCGCCGGGCCGACCGCCGCCGGCAAGACCCGTCTCGCAGTCGACGTGGCCCACCGGCTGGGATCGGAGATCGTCTCCGCGGACTCGCGCCAGGTCTACCGGGGTCTCGACATCGGGAGCGGCAAGGACCTGGAGGAGTACAGCCGCCCGACGCCCCCGGTGCCGGTGCACCTGATCGATGTCGCCGATCCCGGCACGGTCTATTCCGTCTTTCACTATCAGCGGGACTGCTACCGGGTCCTCCAGGAGGCCGAGAGGCGCGATCCTTTCCGCCCGGGGACGCCCATGGTGATGGCGGGGGGCACGGGTCTGTACCTCGAGGCGGTGCTCAAGGGGTACCGCATACCGGACGTCGCCGAGGATCCCGAACTGAGAGCGGATCTCATGCGGCACGACCGGGAAAGGCTGATAGAGAGGCTGCGGGAACTGGATCCGGACCGCGCGGCGCGGGCGGACCTTTCCACAAAGAAGCGGGTGGTGAGAGCGCTTGAGATCGCGGCGCGGGCCGCCCGCGGACCGGTGCGGTACAGCGATCCGCCGCCGGTACGGGTGAGCGCCGAGGTGTACGTCGTCGATATCGACCGTCAGGAGTTGAGAGAGCGCATATCACGCCGCCTCGAGCAGCGGCTGGGCGAGGGACTGCTCGACGAGGTCCGGGGACTCCTCGACGGGGGGCTGGCCCCGGCGAGGCTGATGCAGCTCGGTCTCGAGTACCGTGAAGTGACGGCGTACCTCACGGGCGGGAAGGGGTACGACCGGATGGTGCAGGATCTGCTCCACGGGATCTTCCGCTTCGCCCGGCGCCAGCAGATCTGGTTTCGCGGGATGCCGAGGAGGGGTATCCCGGTCAGGCGGATCGGCCCGGGCGACTCGGAGCTTATTCTCGCACGCGCCTGAGCCGACCACGGTTTACGATTTGACATTGCCGCCTTCAATGGGCGAGAATTCCGTAATCTTGCGGTACAACCCTGTTGGGAGGGCTGCACATGGACAGATACCATGAACAGCAACGCCGCTCCGATCGTCCCATCCATGCTTTTCTGAAAGAACGCGTCGGCAACTCCTGTCATGTTCTCGCCGAACTTCTGGCCCTGGAGGCCGGAAACCTCACTCCCCGGCACCTGAAAATGGCCAGGGAAGAGCTCAACAGGATCATGGGCACTGTTGAGCAGACGTCCGACATGGTGCAGCCTGACGATGGCGGCTGGACCCTGGGAAGCGTGGAGGGGGAATCAGGCGAGAGGTGGAACTGATCTCGTGCGAAAGGGGGGAAGGTCATGATCAAGGTTATTGACAGGGAAACGGGCTCGTCTCTCGGCAGCCTGAGTGAGGATCAGCTGGATTTCCTCATCGAGAACCTGGAGGAGGAAAGCACCAGGGATCAGGACTACTACATCGACAAGGACGTCATAGAGATGCTCGAGGGGAAGGGAATCGACGCCGACCTGAAGGCGTTTCTCGAGCGGGCCCTCGGCAGCCGCAAGAGCGCGGAGATCGTCTGGGAAGACGCTTAGGCAAAAGAACCCCCCGGTCCGCATAGCGCCGGGGAGGGAAAGACCGCTTCTCCTCCCAACCGGGGGTACACATAATATATGTATCCTGAGGTATTGTGTCAAGTAAGCACCTCCCCGGGGAAGCCTTTCCCGGGGAGCGTCTTCTCCGGCACGGAACCAATTCATGCCTTCAGTAATCCAACGCATTGATGCAGTGTGAGGGGAACAGGAATATCCAGCCGCTGCCGCTCTGCGGAAGGAAGGTGTTTCCCGAAGTGTTCAGGCATGCATCAGGCGATGAGACGGAGGTGTCAATGAAGAAGATGGCGGGAATGGTTTTGATTGCATTTCTGGCCGGTGCGGTACCGGCTTCCGGCGCCGAAACGGCCGTCAAAAAACATTACCCGGACACCGTTCTGCAAAAAGGGGAAAAGGGCATCTTCACCGTCGAAATGATGGTCCCCGGGACGGGTCTTCACATGGGGGTGAACACCCTGGAGCTCATCGTTCATGACGCGCAGGGGAAGGACGTCCCGGACGCCCGGATCACCGTTGTCCCTTGGATGCCGAAGATGGGCCACGGGGTTTCCGAGGAGCCCGAGGTCACCGAGCGGGGAGGAGGCGCCTACACGGTGGACAACGTCATCTTCAGCATGACCGGCTGGTGGGACCTCACGGTGAACGTGAAGAAAGGCGAGCTCGAAGACGCGGCGGTCTTCTCGTTTCCCGAGGTCACCGCCATGGGGCACGGCAGGGCCATGACGGCCCCGAAGCCGGAAGAGCTCGACACGACCGCGAGCGTACTTTCGGAGAGAGGCTCCTTCCGCCTTTCCTATTCGACCGCCGCCGGGGAGCCCCCGCTGAACGCGATCCACAGCTGGGTTCTCGAGGTGAAGACCTCCGAGGGTGAGCCGGTCACCGGCGCGGTGATCACGCTCGTCGGGGACATGCCGAAGCACGGTCACGGTTTACCGACGGCGCCGGAGGTGACGGAGGAGCTCGGAGAGGGCAGGTACCTTGTTGAAGGGGTGAAGTTCAGCATGCCCGGGTGGTGGGTCGTGACGTTCCACGTCTTCGCCGGGGACAAGCGCGAGAGCGCCAGCTTCAACCTTTACCTGCGCTGAAACGGAGGCGGAACGATGAGAAAGACACGAATGTCCCTCCGTGCCGGCCTCGCCGCGGCCGTCATGTCCGCGTTTCTTCTGCCGGCCTCGCCTGTGCCGGCTACCGACGAGGGGAGCCATCGTTGGAGCGACGAGGAAAAGGCTGTCATCCGCACTCTCTGGGTCAAGTCCCTCCCGCCGCCGCCGAAGAATCCGTCCAACGCCTGGTCCGGCGACCCGGCAGCGGCAGCCCTGGGGGAGAAGTTCTTTTTCGACACCCGCTTCAGCGGCAACGAGAAGGTCTCCTGCGGCACCTGCCACCGGAGCGACTACAGCTTCACCGACAGTTTTCCTCTTGCTCACGGCATGGGGACCACCGGCCGGCGCACCATGCCGATGATCGGGATGGCCTACCAGTCGTGGTTCTTCTGGGACGGGCGCAAGGACAGCCTCTGGTCCCAGGCCCTGGGGCCCATAGAGAGCCCCGTGGAACACGGCTTCACGCGCACCCTCTGCTACCTCCTGATCAAGGACCAGTACCGGGCCGAGTACGAGAAAGTTTTCGGCCCCCTCCCCGAGGTGCCCATGAAGAAGCGGTTCGCCAAGGCCATGCCCGCCGCCGACAACGCCGTGGCGCTCAAGGCGTGGGTCACCCTCACTCCGGATATGAAAGAGAACGTGAACCGGGTCTATGCCAACATGGGCAAGGCCATCGGCGCCTACGGGCGGACCCTCATGCCCGGCGTCTCGCGCTTCGACACCTACGCGGAGGCGGTCCTTCTGGACAACGGCGATCTCATGAGCCGGACCTTCAACCCGGAGGAGGTGGCGGGCCTGAGGCTCTTCATCGGCGGGGCGAGGTGCACCAACTGCCACAGCGGGCCCCTCTTCACCAACGGCGACTTCCACAGCATCGGCGTCCCCGACGCCGAAGGGACGATGGACAGAGGCCGCGCGGTGGGGATCCTCGGCGTTCTGGCGGACGAGTTCAACTGTCTGAGCGAATACAGCGACGCCGAGTACAAGGACTGCGCCGAACTTCGTTTCATCGACACGGAGGTCGACAAGTATGCCGGGGCCTTCAAGACCCCCACCCTCCGGAACGTGGCGGCCCGGCCGCCCTACATGCATGCCGGACAGTTTGCGACGCTCAGGGAAGTCCTGGAGTTCTACCGGCAGATCTCCGGTGACCACGCCCACGAGGGGGGAGGCGCACACGCCGACATCGAGCACGGGGATCTCACCGACG
>JAUWCW010000334.1 GCA_030609125.1 Candidatus Rokuibacteriota bacterium | reverse complement strand
ATCCGCTTCGCCAGACCGCGGTAGACAAACGCCTGCAGTGATCGCTGCCCCTTCACCGTGGTCCCTCCTTGCACCCGGTTGAAGAAATCATTTTACGGTCCACGTGCATTATACACTCCCGCCTCGGAAAGTTTGTTCCGCCGTGACGTTGGTGATCCTTTGTCTCAGCGCCGGTCCTGAGCCCTTCGGCTTGTCATCCCGAACGAAGAGAGGGATCTGACGTTTCCCAGATCCTTCATTCCATCCTTGCATGATACCCGGCAGCTTGCTGCAGGCCCCGGGGATGCCGGCGTGATGAGGGAAAAGGGCATAAGCCTGGTCAGGCAGCTGGACAGGAGCTGTCCGGTCATGGGGACGTACCTTCTCGACGGGGTCTTCCACCCTCGCCGTGGCGAAGGCGGAGCACTGACCATCAGCTCACCGCACGGAGCTCTCCCAGGCGTCTTCCAGCCGCTCCATCATGACCTCCTCGGTGAAGAGCTCCCTGACGCGGAGACCGGCGGCCTTCCCCATTTCAACCCTCTTCCGCTGTGATTCGAAGAGCGCCTGCACGTGACGTGCGAGGGCGGGGATGTCGTCGTGTTCCGTGAGGACCCCCGACACGCCGTCCTCCACCGCCTCGATGTTGCCCTGGGTGCGGCTCAGGATGACGGGTCGCTCCATGGCCATCGCCTCGAGGACGGCGTTGCTGAAGGGCTCCCTCTCCGGGAGCATGACCACCAGGTCGAGGCAGGCGAGGTAGTCGGGTACCTCTTCGTAGGGGACGAGCTCGCGCAGGATGACGCGCTCGTCGAGGGGTGAAATCTCCCGGGCAAAAGGGCCGATTCTCTCCGGGATGTGCTCTCCCGCGAAGAAGTAGTGGATTCTGCCGCGCGCGCTTCCGAGCAGTCCGTCCGCCTCGAGAATCTGCCGCTGGCCCTTGGAGGACCTCCCGAAGCACCCGGCGATGAACCCCTCCCGGGGCAGGCCCTTGTCGGCGCGCAGATCTTGCCGGGAGCGGCCCCTCCCCGGGGAGAAGACCGACGTGTTGACGCCGAGGTAGACGACCTGCACCTGCTTCTCCGGCACCCCCTGCCCGACGAGGATGTCGCCTATGGCGCGGGAGACGGCGATCACTCCGTCGGCGGCCTTCACCACCGGCACGGTGATCTGCTTCATGGCGTTCGCCGTCGAGCGGTTGAGCAGGACCGGGATCCCCGTGATCTTCGCCGCGGCCACGCTCATCCAGTAGTCCTTTCCGTTGAAGGCCATGAGAAGCTCGATCCCGCCGCGCCGGATATGCCGGACGAGCTTGCGCAGGGCGACGAGATCGAGGGAGCCGTGAATGTGAAGGGGAAAGGACGGGACGCCCGCCTTCTCCAGGTGGCGGTGCAGCTGGGAGCCGTCGGGGCAGCCGAAGAGGATTTCGTGGCCCCGGTCCCGGGCGAGCCCGGCCATGCGGGCCACGCGCATTTCCATCCCCGCCATGGCAACAGAGGAGATGACAAAAGCGATCTTCATGTCCGGGAGAGTATAGCAAATGCCGGGGCGCGCGCCGCCGGTCGATCCCCGGCGCCATGGGGTATAATGGCGGAATGAATCTGTACCGGCGGCTCCTGAGGTATCTCAGGCCCTACCTCAGGCAGTTCTTCCTGGCCCTCTTCTTCATGCTCATCGTCGCCCTGACGACGGCGGGGACGGCCCTGCTCGTCCGGCCCATCCTGGACGACATCTTCATGAACAGGATGGCCCACATGCTCTGGCCCCTGACGGCGGGCATCGTCGCCCTCTACGTCCTCAAGGGGTGGGCCTCCTACGTCCAGGCCTTCAAGATGAAGAAGATCGGGCAGGCGGTGGTGCGGGACATCAGGAACGACCTTTTCTCCCACCTGCAGAGGCTCTCCCTCTCCTTCTTCCACAAGCATTCCACGGGGAGCATCATCTCCCGCTTCGTCAACGACATCCTGCTGGTGCAGGAAGCGGTGACGATGGCCCTGGCCAGCCTGCTTCGCGACACGCTCACCATCATCTGTCTCGTGGGGGTCATCTTCTACCGCGACTGGAGGCTCGCCGTCGTCGCCGTCGTCGTCCTTCCCGTTGCCCTCTATCCCATCACCCGCTTCGGCCGCACCTCGCGCCGGGTCGGCAAGAAGAGCCAGGTCCAGATAGGGACCCTTTCGGCGATCCTCCACGAGAGCGTCACGGGGGCCAAGGTGGTGCGGGCCTTCACCATGGAAGAGGAGGAGATCAAGCGCTTCAAGGCGGAGAACAGCCGCCTCTACTCCCTCTACCTGAAGATGAAGCGGGTGGAAGCCCTCTCGCCGGCGGTCATGGAGGTGCTGGGCTCTCTCGGCGCCGCGGGGGTGGTCTTTTTCGGGGGGCGCCAGGTCATCAACGGGAACATGACCCCCGGCACCTTCTTCTCGTTTCTCACCGCTGTCCTCCTCCTCTACCAGCCCATCAAGCGGCTCGCCACCGTCAACAACCGCATCCAGGAGGCGCTGGCGGCCTCGGACAGGATCTTCGCCATTCTCGACACCGAGCCGGACATTCTCGACTGTGAAGGCGCGGCGGATCTCGAGAGTGTCACCAGCGGCGTGACCTTCAGAAACGTCACCTTCGGCTACAACAGCGACATGATCCTGCGCGATCTCGATCTGGAAGTGGCGGTGGGAGAGAAGGTCGCCATCGTCGGCGCCAGCGGCGCGGGCAAGAGCACCCTGGTCAACCTCATTCCCCGTTTCTTCGATCCCGCCCGGGGAGCGGTTCTCGTGGACGGGACCGACATAAGGAAGACCACCCTCCGTTCCCTCCGTTCCCTGATAGGCCTGGTGACCCAGGAGACCATACTCTTCAACGACACCATCTACGCCAACATCGCCTACGGCCGTCCCGGTGCGACAAAAGAGCAGATCGTGGAGGCGGCCCGGGTCGCCTACGCCCACGATTTCATCACTTCGCTCCCG
>JAUWCW010000346.1 GCA_030609125.1 Candidatus Rokuibacteriota bacterium | reverse complement strand
AGCGAGTCTCTCGAAATACTCAACTCGGAGGCGCTGCAGGCCGACCTGAGAAAGTCGCGCTACCTGATGAGCATCACCCCCGATCTCTCCCTGCAGGCCTACAGTCGGCGGGTCGGAGGGACGGGGAGCGGGGGAGAAGGGGAGGAGGGCGGCGGCCCCGTCTTCTTTCCCGAGGGGACCTGGTATGGCTACAACGTCTCTCTCAGCCAGCCCCTCTACACCGGGGGCAGGGCGATCGCGGCGTACCGCGGCGCCGGCGGCCAGGAGAGCTCCCTCGTCATCCAGGAGGAGCTCGTCCGCAGGGACCTGCTGGTGGCGGCCACCGAGGCCTATTACGCGGTGCTGGCGGCGACGGAAGCGGTGCGCATCGGCGAGCAGGCCGTGGTCAGGGCGGAGCGCCACCTCGAGCTCGCGGTCAGGCGCCTCGACCTCGGTGAGGGCCTGGTGACGGACAAGCTCAGGTCGGAGGTCAACCTGGCGCAGGTCACCGGCGACCTGACGCGCTTTCACAACCTTCTCGCCGACGCCCGCGATCAGGTGCGCCGCATCTCGGGCCGCCCCCTGGCGGATCTCCCCGCCGGTGTGGACCGTCTCGGGGAGATCGCCGGGGGTGTGGACGCCCTCGTCGCCGAGGCGCTCGAGGCGCGGCTCGAGAGGGAACAGGACCGGCTGCACATCCGGATTGCCGAGGAAGACGTGAAGGAGAAGAAGGGGCGCTTTCTCCCGGCCTTCTTCATCGCCGCCAACTATTTCAGCAGCGGTGAGGAGGTGGGCGAGCAGAGGGACGGCTGGGACGCGGGCATCTTTCTCCAGATACCGATCTACCAGAGAGCGTCGCGCTACTACCTGCTGAAGGAGTCCGAATCCGGCCTCCGGCAGGCCGAACTGCGCTACGAGGGAAGGGCCAGGGACATCGCCCTGGAGGTGAGCAAGCTCAACAACGCCCTCGAGGCCTCGAGCGTCCGCCTGGAGACCCTGCGCAAGCAGGTGGAGTTCGCCCGGGAAAACCTCCGGCTGGCGGAGAAGCGCTTCAGCGTCGGGCTGGCGGACAGCCTGGAGACGGTGGACACCCAGACGGCCCTGCTCGAGTCGGAGGTGAACCTCACGGCGGAGACCCTCGTCTACGAGGTGGCCAAGCTTCGGCTCTACCTGGCCCTGGGACGGGACATCTTTCCGGATGTTACCGTTTCATCTGTGAGGAAAACTCGTAGTCGTTGATGATTTCCTCGAAGACCTCCGGCTGACTCGCCTTGACCTCGACCATGTAGTCCAGAAAGCTGCAGATACCCGTTCGAAGAATCCCTTCGACTTTGGCCATCAGCTTCGGCTTCCGGGATGCCTCTTCCATGAAGAGTTTGTCCGGGTTGTGCATCTTGAACAGCTTCACATCCTGAATGAAGTGCAGGATGTGAATCATGTCCTGAAAGATGTTCTCAAAATGGTTGGCGATGCCCCAGTCCATGAAATCGTGGAAAGTGTCGTGGGAGTTCACATACTCCATGACCACCGGCTCCAGGGCTTCCGGTGAGCGGTACCGCAGGCCGTCCACTTTGGCCCGAAGCGCTTTGAGTTCCTCGAGAGACGCATTCCTTATCATCTCCATGGTGATCCGCGGCTCCGCCAGGGCGTCGAAGTTGGAGATGAAGAGGTTTCTCATCCGGGAGCGGAAGAGGTAACTCTTGATGAGCATCAGCTGCCGCCGCTTGCTCTCTCGCTCCTTTCCGGCCAGGTACCTCTCCACCAGTATGGCGCCGAGGAGTATTTCCATGGGGATCGCCGCCACGTGGAGGAGAAACTCGATGTGCGTGAGGTGTTCAAGGTAAAGGAAGAACATCGAGAGCGCCGGAAGTCCGACACCGATGAGAATTCTGGTACGCCACGAAAGATTGCTTTCTGCAGCGGGTTTCATCTGTTCTCCTGATTTTTCCGGAAGGTCAATTCCTAGTAATATTATTATATATACGTCCATGCTGTCAACCGAATCGGGATGCCGCAGGTCTTTGACAAAAGGTGGCATAATACCTACGCCCTCAACGCTGCGCCGGGGGCGGCGGGAGTGACGTGTACCTCGACACTCCCGGGGCGGGGGCCGAGGGCGGGGAAGGAAAGACCAGTGAGTGATTCCGGACTGAGTGCTCTTCTGTCGCCCTCTTCGGTGGCGGTCGTCGGCGCCTCGCGAAAACCGGGGAAGGTGGGGCACGACATCCTGGCCAACATCGTCGGGGGCGGCTTTGCGGGCGCCGTGGTTCCCGTCAACCCGGCGGCCGGGGAAATCCTCGGCCTCCCCTGTGTGCCGAGCCTGGCGGAGTACGACGGAAGCGTCGACCTCGCCGTCGTCGCCGTCCCCGCCGCCGCGGTTCCCGACGCGGTCCGCGGCTGCATCCGCGCCGGTGTCAGGGCCCTCGCGGTCATCAGCGCCGGTTTTCGTGAGACCGGGGAAGAGGGGGCGGAGCGGGAGGAACAGATCCTGCGCCTCTGCCGGGCCCACGACGTGCGTCTGCTCGGGCCCAACTGCCTCGGCTTCATCAACACCGGGATCTCCCTGAACGCCTCCTTCGCCGGGGGGATGGCCGACAGGGGGGGGATTTCCGTCTTCTCCCAGTCCGGGGCGCTCTGCACAGCCATCCTCGACTCGGCGAAGCAGCGCAGGCTCGGCCTGGCCAAGGTCGTCAGCATAGGCAACAAGGCGGACCTGACGGAGGTGGACCTTCTGCTCGCCCTGGCCAGGGACGAGCAGACCAGGGTCATCATCGGGTACCTGGAGGACATCCGCTCCGGCGACGACTTCATCGCCGCCGC
>JAUWCW010000134.1 GCA_030609125.1 Candidatus Rokuibacteriota bacterium | reverse complement strand
GGTGATCAACCTCGTTGACAACGCCGTAAAATACAGCAGTCCGGGCAGCACCGTGGAGGTGTCCTGCGGAACGGACGAGTCCTGGGCGACAGTGAAGGTGCGCGACGAGGGGTGCGGGATAGCCGCACAGCACCTTAGCCGCCTTTTTGAGCGTTTCTACCGGGTCGACAAGGCAAGGAGCCGCTCGCTGGGAGGGACCGGGCTGGGGCTGGCGATTGTCAAGCACATCGTGCAGGCACACAAGGGCAGCGTGATCGTCGAGAGCGACCTGGGCCGTGGCAGCACCTTCACCATCTTCCTTCCCGAAAAAATAACCGCTTCTTAACGTGAACTTAACATCGGGGCGCTATCGTTCTCCTGAAATGGAATGTCAAGACGGAGCCCACAGGATGTTCCGCACGGCGGCCATCCTTGTTTTCGCAGCCTGCCTTCTTTCCGCTGCTGCCTGCCAGCGCGCCGACCCGAATGCCGCCGGCGGCGTCATGACCGTGGCGGGTTCGACGTCGATCCAGCCCTTCGCGGAGATGCTCGCCGAGGAATTCATGGCCGGGCATCCGGAGTTCAACATCAACATTCAGGGCGGCGGATCGTCGGCGGGCATCCGGGCGGCCCAGAACGGCGCTGCCCAGATCGGCATGTCCTCCCGGAACCTGAAAGAGAAGGAAAAGGGGCTCCACGAGACGGCCATCGCCTCCGACGGCATCGCCGTCATCGTTCACAGGGACAACCCCCTTCGCGGTCTTTCGCGGGCCGAGGTGGCGGGAATTTTTGCCGGCGACTACAAGAGTTGGAAGGAAATAGGCGGTGAGGGGGGCACCATTCATTTTGTCGCCCGGGAAGAAGGTTCCGGGACCAGGGGGGCCTTCGAGGAGATGGTCATGGGCGATCGGGAGATTTCCCTGCGGGCCCTGGTGCAGGCGTCCAACGGCGCCGTCCGGGAGATCATCGCCCGCGACCCGGCGTCTATCGGGTACATCTCTCTCGGCCTCGTGGACGATCGGGTGCGGGCCCTGGCGGTGGACGGCGCCGAGGCCACCCGCCGGCAGATCATGGACGGGCAGTACAAGCTGTCCCGTCCCTTCCTCTTTCTTTCCCGGGAAGAGCCGACGGGAACGGCGAAGGCCTTTATCGATTTCATCATGGGGCCCAGGGGGCAGGAGCTTCTCTCCTCCGAGGGGCTCATTCCGGGGGGACAGTGAGCCGCGCACGGTCGATGGAGAAGCTCATCGAGAAGGGTCTTCTCGTAATAGCGTACTCCTCCATCGCCATCCTCTTCATCATCACCTTCTTCATCTTCAAGGAGGGGCTCCCCTTCATCTTCCGGGAAGGCCTGGGAACGATCCTGGGAGGCGTCGAATGGCGTCCCACGAAGGGCGAGTTCGGGATCCTCCCCATGGTGGTAGGCTCCCTGCTCGTGACGGGCGGGGCGCTCGTCATCGGCGTCCCCCTGGGGCTCTCCTGCGCCGTCTTCCTCGTCGAGTTTTCGAAGCCGAAGGTCAGGCGGATTCTCAAGCCCGCCATCGAGCTCCTCGCCGGCATCCCCTCCGTCGTCTACGGGTTTCTCGGCGTCATCCTGCTGGTGCCCCTCATCAGGGTGCACCTCGGCGGCCCGGGCCTGTCGCTCCTGGCGGGATCAATCATCCTCGGCATCATGATCCTGCCGACGATCATCAGCATCTCCATCGACGTCCTCGAGGCGGTGCCGCAATCCTACCGGGAGGGCTCCATAGCCCTCGGGGCCACGACCACTCAAACCGTCAGCATGGTAGTTCTAAAGGCGGCCCGGTCCGGGATCGTAACGGCCGTCATTCTCGGCATGGGACGGGCCATCGGCGAAACCATGGCGGTCATCATGGTGACCGGCAACGCCGTTGCTTTCCCCGGCTCGATCCTTGACTCCATCAGGACGTTGACTTCCAACATCGGTATCGAGCTGGCCTACGCCTCCGGCGATCACCAGGAGGCGCTCTTTGCGACGGGGGTCGTCCTCTTCGTGATGATCATGGTTCTCAACCTCGTCGCCAGCATGACGAGAAAGAAGCGGATCCGATGATTCGCCTCGACCCCGCCCTTTCCCAGAAGCTCGTCAGGTGGGTCCTCGTTTCTCTCACGGCCCTGACGGTGTCGATCCTCGTTTTCATCATCACCTATGTTCTCCTGAAGGGGCTGCCCGTGCTCGGGTGGGAGTTCCTGTCGACGGGCGCCGTCGATGCCGGCCGGGGCGGCGGCATCTTCCCCTTCATCGTGAGCACCGTCTTTATCACCGTCGTGGCTCTCGCCATCGCTACGCCGCTCGGAGTGGGGACGGCCATCTACCTGACCGAGTACACCCGGGAGACGGCGGCCACGCGGGTGGTGCGTTTCGCCGCCGAGTGCCTCGCCGGCATCCCCTCCATCATCCTCGGCCTCTTCGGCTTCATCACTTTCGTGCTCTTTCTCAAACTCGGCTGGTCGATCCTGTCGGGCGGGCTGACCCTGGCCATCATGGTCCTGCCGACGATCATCCGCACCAGTGAGGAGGCGATAATCGCCGTGCCCCAGAACCGGCGTGACGTGAGCACCTCTCTCGGAGGCACCCGGTGGCAGACGGTGACCAGGGTGGTCCTTCCCGGCGCCCTCCCGGGAATTGTGACGGGTATCATGCTGAGCGTGGGCCGATGCATCGGAGAGACGGCGGCGGTCATTTTCACCGCCGGGTCGGCCCTTGGGACGCCGACCTCAATCTTCGCTTCCGGGCGGACTCTGGCGGTCCATTTCTATATTCTGGCCACCGAGACCGACGCCTTCGGCATGGCCTACGGGACGGCGGCGGCCCTGATAATCGCCATTCTCACCATCAATACTCTGGCCTACTGGATGATGCACCGCATCATGAGGAAGTACTCGTGAGCGAAGACCCCGGCGCAACGGGAGGTCAGGTGGAGAAGATCCGCGTGAAGGGCTTCGGCTTTGCCTATCAGGGCGGAAGCGTCGCGCTGGAGAACATCAACCTGTCGGTCATGAGGAACGAGATCCTCGGGATCATGGGACCCGCGCAGAGCGGCAAGAGCACCCTGCTGCGGTGTCTGAACCGGATGGTGGATGCCCTTCCCGGTACGTCCCGGAAGGGGTCGATAACCCTCGACGGGGCAGACATTTTCTCCGGCGAGATCGATCCCGACGACCTGCGGCGTCGCGTGGGGATGGTCTTCGACGTGCCCGTCCCCCTGCCGCGGAGCATCTACGAGAACGTCGCCTACGGCCCGAAGCTCCACGGCGTCCGGGGCAGGAAGAAACTCGACGAGCTGGTGGAATTCGGCCTCCGCTCGGCCATTCTCTGGGACGAGGTCAAGGACCGGCTCGGCACCTCGGCGCTGCGCCTCTCCGGCGGGCAGCAGCAGCGCCTCTGCATAGCCAGGACGCTGGCGCTCGACCCCGAGGTCATTCTTCTCGACGAGCCCTGTTCGGGGCTCGATCCCATTTCGACCCTCAAGATCGAGGAGGCCTTGAGCGAGCTGAAGAGCAAGTACACCATCATCATCGTGACGAACAATACCAAGCAGGCCGCCCGGGTTTCCGACAAGGCGGCGTACTTTCTCATGGGAGAGCTGGTGGAGTACGGCAGGACGAAACAGATCTTCACCGTTCCCCGCGACCGCAGAACGGACGACTACATATCGGGAAGGTTCGGCTAGATGCCCGCCAAGATCGAGGTGAAGAACCTCAGCGTCTTCTACGGGGACTTCCAGGCCCTCCACGAAGTGGGCCTGCGGATCAAGGAGCACCGGATAACGGCCTTCATCGGGCCGTCGGGATGCGGCAAGACCACCCTTCTCAAGACACTCGATCGTATGAACGACCTGGTGGACGGCACGAGAGTGGAAGGACAGGTCCTTCTGGACGGGGAGGACATCTATCAGCCGGGCTACAAGCTGATCAAGCTGCGCAAGCGGGTGGGCATGGTCTTTCAGAGGCCGAACCCCTTTCCCCTGAGCATTCACGACAACATAACCTACGGCCCCAGGGTGCACGGGGTCCGGGACAAGGGGACCCTGGAGGGGGTGGTGGAGCGGAGCCTCCAGGCGGTCCACCTCTGGGACGAGCTCAAGGACGACCTGAAGCGCAGCGCTCTCACTCTCACCAGCGAGCAGCAGCAGCGCCTGTGCATCGCGCGCCTGGCGGCGGTGGAGCCCGAAGTGCTGCTGATGGACGAGCCCTGTTCGGCCCTCGACCCGATCTCGACGCTGCGTGTCGAGGAGCTGATGCTGGAGCTGAAGAAGAACTACACCATAGTCGTCGTCACCCACAACATGCAGCAGGCCGCCCGCATTTCCGACGAATCGGGTTTTTTCTACCTCGGTCGTCTGATAGAATTCAACAGAACGAAAACCATTTTCACCAAGCCCGCCAACAAGATGACGGAAGACTACATCACCGGCCGGTTCGGATAAGGCGGGGGGGAGGAAGCTATGCCCACGAACGCGAGGCACATCAGCAAACAGTACGAGAGGGAGCTCAAGGCCCTGCGGGAGAAGATCCTGGCCATGGGCAATCGCCTCGTCGACATGATCGACCAGACCATGCAAGCTCTGGTGGAGAGGGATTCGGATCTCGCCAGGGAGATGATCGAGTTCGACCACGAGATCAACCGCCTCGAGGTGGAAATCGACGAGATGTCCCTCAACATCATCGCCCTGCGTCAGCCCGCGGCGAGCGACCTGCGGTTCATCACCCTGGCCCTGAAGGTGACCACCGACCTGGAGCGTGTGGGCGATCTGTGCGTCAACATCGCCGAGAGGACCCTGGAGCTCAACAAGGAGCCCCAACTCAAGCCCTATCTGGACCTGCCGAAAATGGCCGAGGCCACCACGTCGATGATCAGGGATTCACTGGAGGCGTTTCTCAGGCGGGACGATCAGCTGGCCACGCAGGTCACCGCCCGTGACGACGTGGTGGACAACCTCAATGAGCAGGTCTTCCGGGAGCTTCTGACCTTCATGCTGGAGGACCCCAAGACCATCACCCGGGCGACACGCCTGACATTCATCTCCAAGTACCTGGAACGGATGGCCGATCACGCCACGAACATCGCCGAGATGGTGATCTTCATGGTCAAGGGCAAGGATATCCGCCACATGAGTATTATCGAGGAGAAGAATAAGGGCGAAAAGAAGAAGTGATCGCCTCCCGCAGTCCCCTGGTCTTTTCCAGGCAGGCTTCCGTCGGGACCCGCTCCCCTCTCTCGTTCAGCACCTCCACGCCCGCGCGGGAAAGAACGGCGACGCCTGCCGGATACAGGAAGGCGTATCCCCGCAGACCGTCGCTTTTCCCCGACGCGGTGAGGCTCATTCTCTCCAGGGGGATGATGACCAGCTCCCCGACCTTCACCGGACTCCCGGCTCGCTGAACAATCACCCGCGCTTCTCCCTGGCCGCTGCTCTCAGGGCCCTGATTGTCGTCGGGTGGCAGAGGAATCGTGCGCATGGCCAGATGATCTTTGCCGGCACGAGGCGGAACTCCGCCGCCGCTTCACCCGTCAGGTCGCGGCGGTTGAAGTCGGGGCGCCACTCGATGCGAAGGTGCGGGATGCCCCGCAGGCCGGGCGAGAGAGCGGCGACGGCGGCGCAGGCCATGCCGGTGGCGGCCGGATCCTCCAGGCCTCCTTCAATCCTGACGGATACGTCCTGAGGGAGAAGGGAGCGGAGCAGGTCGCCGGCGAGCCGGAGGAGCCTGGCCGAAAATCCGGATGTTCCCAGCGCCGCGAGAAGGGCGCGCCTCCTGCCTCCGGCGGTCTTCGTCTCTGCTCGCCCCCGGCTGGACGTCCTGTGATCGGCTGAAGCCCGCTTCCCGGTTCTTCCACCGGTGCGGAACCTCTTCTCCACGAGGCCAAAGAGCCAGGTCGCCCGGACGTCCAGGGAAAAGGTGTCGGCCTGCTCCGCCCGGAAGCGGAGGTCCAGCGGTGTGAGGC
>JAUWCW010000306.1 GCA_030609125.1 Candidatus Rokuibacteriota bacterium | reverse complement strand
GATGGTCTGCGAAGAGGGCATGGCCGAGACGCCGATGTATTTGCCGTAGCCGCTCTCGACCTCGAGAAGGGCGCCCGCAGCCGCCTGCCCTCCGCGGAGGCATCCGAGCATGCTCCCCACGGCGCCGAGGGCCAGAGGTGCGTAGATTCCAATCCATCCCAGTGTCATCATCAGAGGTTCCATTGCTCACGCTCCTTTCGCCTGAAGTGGCGGAAAAGGCTGCCTTCGTCTGTCAGTCCCCAGTTGAAGAACTCTATTACGTTGAGCCTCAGGCCGTGAATCACCCCGCTCGAGAGGCTGAGGATGAAGTTCAGGCCGTGCCCCAGCAGGAGAATGGTCAGGGCGAGGAGCAGACCCGCCCCCGGCACGGCCTCGCGGACCTGGCCGGCCATGTCGTTGAAGGCGACGGCCAGGGAGGCGCTGGCGAGGCCGAGAGCGAAGAGGCGCAGGTAGCTCAGGGCGTCGCCGAAGGCGCTCGTCACCTTCGTCAGGGCCAGGAGGCCCCCGATGGCCCGGCCCAGGGGTTTCTTCCCCGCGCCGCTGAAGAGGAAGACCAACAGGGCTCCCGCGGCCATCATCACGAGGGAGACGGTCCACAGCAGGTCCCGCCCGGTCTTCGAAGCCGCGGCGGCGAGGAGCCCGCCGAGGATCATGGCCGCCCAGCCGAGGGGAGGCAGCGACTCGACTCTCCACCCGAACCGCCGGGCGTTCATCACGTTGGCCGCCACCAGGTGGAAGACGCCGATGACGACGCTCAGGGCCATCATCGCCGCGCTGTCGTTGATGTCGAGCACCGCGAGTCGGGAGGTGATCGATCCCGCCGGAGGGGCCAGGCCGAAGTAGCTTCCGACGATGATTCCATAGATGATCGAACAGCCCGTGAGGAGGGCGAGGAGGGTGCGGAACTGTTTCCCCCCCTCGGACCGCTCCAGCTTTTTCCAGAGGAGGGCGAGGATCCCGCCGAGCAGGAGGCCGTAGCCGGCGTCGGAGAGGATCATGGCGAAGAAGAGGGTGAAGGAGAAGAGCACCACCGGCGAGGGATCCCAGGTCCCGTATCCCGGGATGGTGTAGAAGGTGACGAGCCCTTCGCCGGCCCGCAGCTCCGGCCTGTTCTCCATGAGGGTAGGGGGGGCGTCGGAGGGTTCCGGCTCCCGGGCCTCGAAGACCAGGCCCTTCTCCCCGGCGTACCTTTCCAGCTCCGGGATCTTCTCAGCGGGCGCCCAGGCCTCCAGGCCGAAAAGGGGGCCCTCGTCGAGAGTCACCCCGGCCGCCCGCTCGCGGTCCTCGCGGTCCTCGAGGCCGTCGAGCATCAGCGCGAAGAGCATCGCCCATCGCGACAGGTTTGTCCTCTCGGCTGTGAGGTCGTCGATTTCCACCTCCACGTCCTCGAGGCGGCGCTCCAGTTCCTCCCGGGACCGGCTGCCGAGGTGCTCCCTGGCGGTGGGTATCCCCTCCGGTTCTTCGGCGGCGATGACAACGAGATAGTTGAGGCCGCCTTTGCGGCGGACCCTCTCCCACCGCAGTCCGATGGCCTCCACCCGGGGCATGTCCTTGTCGGGGACGATGTAGAACCAGAACCTCTGCCCCCCCATCTCCTCGAGGGGCGGAAAGGTGAACTCCCCCCAGGGAGTGAGGCCGGTGATGCGCTGGTGAAGGGCATCGGCCTCGTCCCTGAGGTCGAGAAGGCGGTCCCGCACCTCCAGGGCGCGCCGTTCAACCTCGACGGCGTCGAAGCCCTCCTCCCGGGTCACCTGCCGGCGTCTCCGGGGACAGCTCAGGAGGAAGTGAAGCGCCTCGTAGGCCCGGGAGTGGGGGGAGCCCTTCTGCGTCTCGGGGGCAAGGCGCAGGGGAAGGAGATGGAGGCAGCCGAAATCCTGAAGATCCCGGAGTACCTGTTCCTTGTCGGTCCCGTGGCCGATGATGGTCACTTTCCGGAGGGAGACGATGCTCACGCCGACCCTCCCGCGGCAGCAACGGGCGCTTCGTGTTTCGCCTTCGAGAGCTTGGAGCGAATCACCGCCTCACGATCCACGTCGCCGAGATAGACCTGGATCTTCCTGATGTTTTCCTTCGCCGTGGGTATCAGAATTCGCTCGAAGAGGTTGACCCGCTGGGTGATCCGCCGCACGGCCTTCCCGAGCACGTCGACCCGTTCGTTGCCGATATGCGCCCGGAGACGCTGCTCCGCCGCGTCCCGCAGCCTCACGGCGAGGTGATCCACCCACGGGGGCCTGGCGAGATAGGAGTAGTCCGCCGTTTCGAATTCCACGGCGTCGAGGCGGGGAACCCTGACGCCGGCGATGCTCTCGCTCGTCACTTTCGCTTCCGTCATCCGCACGAGTCCCTTCAGGTCTATCTCCGTTGCCGCGAGCATCGGAAGCTCGGCGCCGATCCTCTCTTCCAGCGCAGTAACGGCTTTTCCGGCCGCTTCGAACTCCTCGCGGGCCTTCTTCTGCTCAGCCATGAGCTGGCGGCGCTTCATGTCCAGGGAGGGGAGGAGCTTGCGGTAGAGTTGCAGCTGGGTGCGCTGCTGCTGCATGGAGCTCTTGCTCAGCTTCAGCTTGGCCACGAGGGGCTACGCCGTCTCATCCGGCGCCTCCTTCTTAGGAAAGTACTTGTCGACGAGGGCCTGCTTCATGAGCAGCTCCGAGGGCTCGAAGCACTCGGCCATCGTCTTCCAGCACATGTCCAGGGCGGCCTCGAGGGGCATGGAGACGCCGACCTCCATGAAACGTTTTTTGAACAGGTCGCCGAACCTGATCAGCTTCAGGTCGAATTCCGTGAGCTCGAAGGCCATGGCCTGCTTCTTCTGGGCCTCGATGGCTCCGGCGTAGAGCCTGATCATGGTGTTCATCACCTGGGGATGGTCTTCGCGGGTCACCTTCCCGACGACCTTCTGCTTGAGACGGGAGAGGGATCCGAAGGGGTCGATGATGCCGTCGTGGAGGTAGAACTGACCTTCGGTGATGTAGCCGGTGTTGTCGGGCACGGGGTGGGTGACGTCTCCGCCGGGCATTGTGGTCACGCTCAGGATGGTGACGGAGCCGGCCCCCTTGAAGTCGCAGGCCTTCTCGTAGCGCTGGGCGAGCTGGGTGTAGAGATCGCCGAGGTAGCCCCGTGCCGCGGGGATCCGCTCCTGGGCGATGCCGATCTCCTTCATGGCATCGGCGTAGGCGGTCATGTCCGTC
>JAUWCW010000247.1 GCA_030609125.1 Candidatus Rokuibacteriota bacterium | reverse complement strand
ATCCGGGACATCCTCCGGCTGGGCCCGGACGTCGCCGTCCTCGCTCCGCCCTCCCTGCGGAACGAGGTGGCGCGGTGTCTGAAGGAAGCGCTCAAGAATTACGCGTAGTCGCACAGGCTCACGGATTGAGCCTTTTTTTCTCCGATGCAGCGCGGTATTATATGTTGATGGAGTTGCAGAGCGATCAGAAAGAGCGCGTCGGGCGGGCGGCTGCCGGGGTGGGGCTCGATTTTGACCGCCTCTTCGGCAGCTTTCTCAAGAGCCCTGAGGGGGGCCTTGATGTGGACCTCGCAGTGGGAGCGTCTCCCCTGGATCTCGAAGGCCGTTCCCGTTTCGTCTCGGCCTGCGAAGATATTTTCGGCAGACCGGTCGATCTGGTCGGACTCCGGCCCGGCCTGCCCCCCCTGCTGATACGGGAGATCGCCTGCCGTTCGGCGCCTCTATGGGAAAGCGGCCGGGGCAGGGAACGGTACGCCGTGCTCGTGGACCGGCTTCTGGCGGTTGCGGAGGACGATTTGCGCGCCGTTCCCGACAGTCTCCGCGAGGAAGCGTTCCGCAGAGTGCAGGAGAGGCTCCGTGTCCCCTGAGGTGGTTCGTGCAAGGCTGGATGGAGTCCGGTTACCGGAGCCTCGTCGCCTTCAGCGACGCGATCCACACATACCTGCAGCAGAGAGACAGGTAGTAACATGAAGGAAGGAACGGTATCCGGAGGAGTTGAATGACCAGGGACGAGGTGATGGCCTTCTGGATCGAGAGCGCCGAGGAGGACTCTCAGGTCATGGAGAGCCTCTTCCGCGGCGGTCACTATGTGTGGGCGCTGTTCGTTGGGCATCTTGTGCTCGAAAAGCTCTTCAAAGCCCTCTACGTACGGAACGTGGACGTAGACGTGCCGCGGACCCACAATCTCCCGCTACTCGCGGACCGGGCGGGCGCGGAACTGACCGAGGCGCGGGAGGAATTCCTCGAGGTTGTCACGCGGTTCAACGTCGAGGCGCGGTATCCGGACTACAAGGGCCGGTTCCACAGAAAAGCCACGCGGGAGTTCACGATTCAGCACATGGAAGGAATATGGGAGGCACGACGATGGTTGCTCACCTTGCTCGGGAGCTAGCGCTTGAAAAGGCCAGGGAATATGTCCGAAGACTGCGCGAGAACGACATCGCGGTCTGGCAGGTCTATCTCTTCGGCTCCTTCGCCAAAGGCAGCCAGGACGCGGACAGCGACATCGATTTGGCGGTCTTCCTGGACCGTGAAGAGATAGACGGTTTCGACGAAGGTGTCCGTCTGACCCGCCTGCGGCGGGGCATAGACACACGCATCGAGCCCCACGTATTCGCGAGGACGGAGATGGAGGACGGGGATCCGGTTGTCAGGGAGATTCTGCGGAGCGGCCAGAGAATAGACTGATCGCCTCTCTGCCTCCCGACGAGGACGTTGTTTGCTCTTGCGGCATAGTTCGAAATAATCTCAAGACCGCCGGCATAAGCCGGGATGAGTACTTCAAGCTGATCGGGTAACGGCTCCGTCACACCACAGATAGAAGATTTTCGAGACCGTCAAGCACAGGCTCACAGAATGAGCCTCTGAGGTAGTATATTTACCATACCGGGAGCAAGTCGGGCCCGGGATCGATGAGTTCCGCCAGGCCGAAGCCTTTAACGGTGAGGGACGAACATGACTGATTCCCCCCACAACGAACAGGATATCGACTGGAGCCTGACCACCTGGGAGGGCGCCCGCCGCGAGCAGCTGCGCCGCTGGGCGGCCCTCCCCCTGGAGCGGGCAATCCTGGCCCTGGAGGAGATGGAGGAGTTGGCCGGAGAACTTCATCCTGGCTTCCCGGTTCTCACCCGCCTGGCCACATTTCTGCCTTGAAAGGCCGTTATTCGTGGGCAGAATATGTTGTGTTGGCACCTGCACGGGGCCTTTTCGGGGGAGGTCGGCCGGTTCAATCTGCGATTCGGCAATCCTGTCGTGTGCACGCTGAAGCTTCTTCCGGACCTGCCGGATTACCGGCTTGAGACCATCGCGAAGCATTTATTCGGAAAGGCAACTGCGCAAACGCGGCGTCACGGAGCTTTGGGTTACGCGAGGTTGGCGCCGACGACTTGGTTGCCTTTTGGAAGAAATGCCGCATGAGGACTTTGGCCTTGTCCAGACAGGGTAGAACAGCACGAGTGTTCCCCGCACACGCGGGGATGAACCGTCCCCGCTTTCGACCACTTCTTACTCTGCCGGTGTTCACCCGGAGCTGTCGGTGTTGTCAAGGGTGTCACCCTCGGCGTCCTGCGGTAGAATAGAGGCATGAAAACCCTTGTGGAACTGCCGGTGGCTGATGGGGAGAAAGCCGCCATGGAAGAGGCAAAGCGTCTCCTCACGGAGAAGTTTCCCGTCGATCGGGTGATCCTCTTCGGCTCCAAGGCGCGGGGGGACGACGACGAGGAATCCGACATCAATCTCCTGGTCCTGACTTCCAAGCCCGTGCACTGGAGGGAGCGCCATAAGATGACGGATGCTCTGTATGCACTTCAGATGAAGTACGGAGCAATTCTCAGTCTATTTGTGGTTCCGCTCGAAGAGTGGGAGCATGGGCTGCATGCGGTACTGCCGATCCATGACGAAATCGATCGTGACGGGTTGGTACTATGAGTATGGACGCTTCTTTGCCGTCATGCACAGCCGCCACACGAGGTGGTGCAATCCGAGATAAGCTCCGGCGACTGCCCGAAGGCGCCGTTACTCGAGGCCCAGCTCGCGGAGCATCTCCTTGCGAGGGACCGTGACGCCCGGAATTCCGCCGGGGTCAGGGCAGGTGCGGATCATAAGGGCCACTTTCTGCCGCCCTTTTTTCGATCGGCAGGCCTGGCGGGGCGTGCGGCCGTCGAGGGTGGGGATGGGTTCGTCGAGCCACTTCATGTAGTATTCCCGCATCTGCCCGGCCAGGGTTGCGATCAACTCGGGATCTAACGCTTCTGTTTCACTCTCGTTTTCCGGGCCGGTCGCGTCGTCGGGAAGGAGACTGGGAATCCTCCCCCCCTTCGCCTCGAGCCGGCTGGAGCCGATATAGGTGAGGCCGGGAATGTTGCCGAGCATGCTTCGGGCCCTCTCGAGCCGTTCCTCGGAGTTGACCTGAAGGACCAGCTCATTGCCCACGAAGGTGAGGGAGCCTGCCGAGACCGGTCCTCCCCCGGGCATGCTCGCCTGCGTGCTCTCAGTGAGCCATTCGAAATGGTCATCCTCCTCGTCGTAGTGGATGTCGGCCATCTCCGCCAGCATTCGCCGAACGGACTTTTCGTCGGACACGGCCCAGGAGGCTGTCTGGAAGGAGAGAGGATCACCGTCGAAGTTGACGAACTGCTGTCTCGAAAAGGAACTCTCCCACTCTTCCAGCCACGGCCACAATCTCCCCAGCAGGTGGGCCTTGCGGCGAATCCCCTCCGGAGTGGGCTCGAGGCCGAGGCTCTCGATCCACTCGATGGCCTCCGGTACGGCAATGGTAGGCAGGGGCGGACCAAGCAGGGAGATGAAATGGAAACGCCCGGCTTTATAAATACGGGCGGGGAAGGATGTCCCCTCAACAGGGCACTCCGAGAGACGGATGTCATGGACCCGTACCGTACCGCCTTCGAGGATGTCCTCCATCAGGACGGATTCGCCGGCCCTCACCTCAACGCACTTGAAGAGGGAGGGGCTGGCGGAGATCTGGGCCTCCAGGAGCATCCGCTCGGCAGGAGGAAGACCTGTCGTGAGGAGCTGCTCCGCGATAGTTCTCTCACGCCTCCGCGGCTTGTAGTTGAAGATGATCCATTCCATGAAGGCGGATTCGGCGCTGCGCTCTTTCTGCTCGCGGAGAACCCTGCGGGCCGTTTCCTTGTCGCCGAAATAACGCACCTGGGCCCTGTCGTCGGGGAAACCCGCC
>JAUWCW010000372.1 GCA_030609125.1 Candidatus Rokuibacteriota bacterium | reverse complement strand
GGACGAGAGCACCCGCCTCGAGGAGCTCCACCGGAGCATGAGGAACGAAATCATTCGGCTGCCCCCCGGAGATGAGCGGCCCGCAGAGGAGGGCTAGCACGGCGCTGGTGGCGGGAGAGATTCCGGTTTCCGCCTGAGGCGGACGCCGGCGGAGATGACCGCCCGGGACACTGCTGGAAACGAGCAATTTTTCGTCAGGTCAAGGAATGCTTCTGATTTGTGCGGAGGTGTACGACTGTACACCGCACAAGCAAATCTGAAGCCTGACGCCGAGATGGCGAAAAAGGGCCGTTTCCAGCCCTAGACGAATTTGCCGGAGATGTACTCCTTAAGATAGTGATTCTCCACCTTAAGGTTCGTCACCTGGGCCCGGACGACGTCCCTGATCGAGATCATGCCGACCACCCGGTCCTCGTCCACCACAGGAAGGTGCCGGATTCTGTTCTTTGTCATGATCGACATGAGATAGTCGATGTCGTCTTTCGGGGAAACGACGATGGGGTCTTTCGTCATACCCTTGCTCACCGGGATGTCCTTGAACTTGAACTCTCCCGGCTGGCCTTTCCACACCTTCAGCACGTCCCTCTCGGTGAACATGCCAACGGGCACCCCTCCGGTGGTGACGATCAGCGACCCCACCCCGCGCTCCACCATCTGCGCGATGGCGTCGGCAATACTCTTTTCTTCGTCGATGGTGAAGATATCGCTCGATTTGGCGTACAGCACATCCCTGACATTGCTCATTTCGCACTCTCCTGATGATTGGTGGCCGCTCCGGCACCGCCCGTCAAGCCGGCACGCCGGCACGCCGGCGCTAGCGTTCGTCGAGAACCTTTATGGTCTCTATGTGTTCCTTGCTGATGACCATGAAGGGGTACTTTTCCTTCGACGAAATGTCACGGGCGTCCTTCAGGTTGATAAACTCCTCCATCCGGCTCAGGGCCTCCGAAAGCCTTCTGGTCGGATGGGGCGAGTACATGATCCCTTCGTACTCTCCGCTGTTCGTCCGGATGCGGACGAGATACCTTCTTGATTCCGGCTCCGGAAAATCGATGTCCCTTGTAATCGCCCTCCCCTCCTCTCTGAAATCCCAATCAACTTAGCCTTTCCCGCCCCCTTTTTCAAGACCATTATTTCCCCCGCCGGCCCGCGGCGCGGCGGGCGCGGGACGGCTCGACTCCCCTTCCTTGACAGCGGCGGTTTCACAATACTATAAGGGTCATACCCCGCGCCGTCGTGAGGGCGGCCAGGTTGAGAGCGGGGACGCGAAGGATACCGCACAGAGGAGGAAAAACACCATGTCATCCTGGGGACTGAAGAACCGCCTGGCCCGCATTATCAAACCGCAGACCGGCCGCACCGTCATGCTCGCCGTCGACCACGGCTACTTCCTCGGGCCCACCTCCGGGCTGGAAAAACCCGGCGAAACCATCGAGCCCCTCGTTCAGTTCGCCGACTGCCTCATGCTGACCCGGGGCGTCCTGCGAAGCTCCGTCGACACCGCCGTCGACGTCCCCATCGTGCTCAGGGTGTCGGGGGGAACGAGCATCCTGAAGGAGCTCTCCAACGAGGGGCGGTTCACGGCCATCGAGGACGCCATTCGCCTCAACGCCTCCGGCCTCGCCCTCTCCATCTTCGTGGGCGCCGAGGGCGAACGGGAAACCCTGCTCAACCTGGCGGCCCTCGTCGACGAAGGGGAGAAATACGGCATACCCGTCCTGGCCGTCACCGCCGTGGGCAAGGAGATGGCCCGGGACACCCGCTATCTGGGTCTCTGCTGCCGGATCGCAGCGGAACTGGGCGTGCACCTGGTCAAGACTTATTACTGCGAGAACTTCGAGAAGATAGTGAATTCCTGCCCCGTTCCGGTCGTCATCGCCGGCGGCAAGAAGGTCCCGGAAATGGAGGCCCTTCAGCTCGCCTTCAACGCCGTTCGCGACGGCGCCAGCGGCGTCGACATGGGGCGCAACATCTTCCAGTCCGAGGCGCCGGTGGCGATGATACAGGCCGTGAGGTCCGTCGTGCACGAGAGGGCCACGCCGGAGCAGGCCTACGATCTCTACGAGAGCCTCAAGAACGGCTCTTAGGGGAACGATGCGGACAGGCGTCTACTACAGCAACAGCGACGTGAGGGTGGAGGACCGGCCCCGCCCGGTTGTCGGCCCGGGAGAGATCCTGGTGAAGGTGGCCGCCAGCGGCATCTGCGGCTCCGACGTCCTCGAGTGGTACCGGACGAGGAAGGCCCCCCTCGTTCTGGGACACGAAATCACGGGAGCCGTCGAGGAGACGGGCGAGGGAGTCGGCCGCTGGAGTGTCGGCGACCGCGTCTTCGTCTCGCACCACGTGCCCTGCAACACGTGCCGGGTGTGCCTCACGGGCCATCGCACCGCCTGCCCGACGCTGCACAGCACGAATTTCGACCCCGGCGGGTTCGCCGAATTCGTCCGCGTTCCCGCGCTCCAGACGGAGATCGGCGTCTTTGTGCTGCCCGATGACGTTTCCTTCGCCGAAGGCACCTTCATCGAGCCTCTCGCCTGTGTCCTTCGCGCCCAGCGGCTGGCCGG
>JAUWCW010000041.1 GCA_030609125.1 Candidatus Rokuibacteriota bacterium | reverse complement strand
GAACCACCGCTCGGAGAGGCTGGAGGGGAAGAAACGGACGTCTTCCAGGCCGGCGCGTCGCGCCAGCTCCCGGGCAAGTCCCTCCGGGGCGGCGTCGAGGCTGGTGTGTGCCGAGTAGACCGCCACGCCCTTCGAGATTGCCAGAGCCGCCGCCGCGCCGGTGGCGGTGGAAGTGTCCAGCCGCCTGATGGGCTCGTAGAAAAGGGGGTGATGGGTGACAAGCATGTTCGCCTTCCGGCCGGCGGCCCTGCGGACCGCATCCAGCGAAGGGTCGAGGGCCACGAGAATTCCCCGGACGGGACGGGACGGGCTGCCGAGCTGAAGGCCGCAGTTGTCCCCCGGGAGGGCAAGGTGCAGGGGCGCTATGGTTTCTATGATCCGGGCGACAGTGCCGACCCGGACCATCAAAGTCCCTCCCCGGACCGGGAGGCGCTTATCCCCCAAATAAGAAAGAGTGCATCCGAAGATGCACCCCTCTGCTCTTCCCCCACTTCACGGCGGCGGGGGAAACGTTCGCCGATTGTATGAAAATCTCCTGCCAAAAGCCTCTCTCGTATCAGCTGGATGGTAATTGGTGGGCCCACTAGGGCTCGAACCTAGGACCTACCGGTTATGAGCCGGTGGCTCTTCCAACTGAGCTATAGGCCCGGAAAAGCTTAATTATAAGCCAGAGAGGGAGCCTGTCAAGGAAAGATGTGTGTGACCCCTCAACCCTCGACAAAGTTCTTGAGCTTCTTGCTCCGGCTCGGGTGGCGCAGCTTGCGCAGCGCCTTGGCCTCGATCTGCCGGATCCTCTCCCTGGTGACCTCAAAGTGCTGGCCGACCTCCTCGAGGGTGTGATCCGAGGGAACACCGATGCCGAATCGCATCCGCAGGACCTTCTCCTCCCGCGGCGTGAGGGTCATCATCACCCTGTCGGTCATCTCCTTGAGATTGAGGGCCACCACCGCCTCCGCCGGAGAGGGGCTGCTCTTGTCCTCGATAAAATCTCCAAGGTGGCTGTCTTCTTCCTCCCCGATCGGAGTTTCAAGGGAAATCGGCTCCTTGGCGATCTTGAGAACCTTGCGCACTTTCTCGATGGGCATTTCCATCTTCTGGCCGATTTCCTCCGGCGTGGGCTCGCGGCCGACTTCCTGAACGAGCTGGCGGGAGGTCCGGATCAACTTGTTTATGGTCTCGATCATGTGCACGGGAATACGGATCGTCCTCGCCTGGTCGGCGATGGCCCGCGTCACGGCCTGACGGATCCACCAGGTCGCGTAGGTGGAGAACTTGTAGCCCCGGCGGTACTCAAACTTGTCGACGGCCTTCATCAGGCCGATGTTCCCCTCCTGGATAAGATCCAGAAAGTGCAGCCCCCGGTTGGTGTACTTCTTGGCGATGGAGACCACCAGGCGCAGGTTCGCTTCGACGAGCTCGCTTTTCGCCTGGGCCGCCTGCCCTTCCCCGCGCCTCATGATGAGCGTCTGCGCGAGGATCTCGTCCTTTTTCAGCCCGACCTGCTCCTCGATGGCGCGTATCTTCACGAGTGCCTCGCGATGCCCCTGGTCGGCGCTGAGGAGCGCCTCCCTGGAGATGTTTCTGCCCTTGCCGGCGGAAATCTGGCTGCGGTTATAGGTTTTCGCCCTCTTGACAAGCTCCTTGAGCCTCGGCAGTTCCAGCTTGAGCCGCCTGCACGGAGCTTCCGCCTCCTGCTCGGCCCTCAACATCTGCTGTGCCGCCGACTTGAGCTGTTGACAGTACCTGTCCGTCTGGGCCACGCTGAGCCGCAGATTTCGGGCAGACTCGCTCAGCTGTTCCCGGGTCTTCTCGAGGTTGGCCACGGCCCTCTTGCGCGCGTCGCCGGTCACCTTTCGACCCCGTATCCTGGCATCGAGCTGCTTGCCCTTCTTGTTGAGCCTCTCGATTTCCTTGAGCCTCTGGATCACCCTTTCCTTCTGTGAGTCCTCGATGGCGTCAAGCCTTTCCGTTTCGTCCTGGTCGGGGTCGAGAATGAGTATGTCCCGGAGCCGCACCTGGTTTTCGCCCAGCTTCGATATCCACCCCAGCATGTTCTCAACCACGAAGGGCATTCGGCTTATGACCTCCAGGACAACCTTGCGGCCCACCTCGATGCGCTTGGCGATCTCCACTTCCCCCTCGCGGGTGAGGAGCGGAACGGTCCCCATCTCACGCAGGTACATCCGCACCGGGTCGTCGGTCTTGCCGATGGTGCCGGGCGTCAGGTCGATTCCGCCGTCACCGGCCGCCTTCCCGGACTTGGCTTTCGCCTCCTGGTCCCTTCCCTGGCGAAACCGGTCCTCTTCGGAGGAGCTTATCAGCTCGATATCCTCCTCCCCGAAGAGAATGACAATCTCATCGATCCGGTCGCTGATGATCACCGCCGTCGGAAGGCTGTCGTTGACCTCGTCATAGGTCAGGTACCCTTTTTCCTTCCCGATGATGATGAGCTTCTGGACCTGATCGTTGGCTGGCTTCTTCTGCATTCCTATCCTCCTCAAATTCTCAACTGCCCGGCCCGGCCTGCAGCCTGAGTCCCTGTTTTATCCTGAGCAGCTTGTGAATGACGTCCTTGTTTCCTGTTCGCTCGGCTTCCACTATCTTCTCCTGAAGAAGGAGGCTCTCCCGGTCGACGCGCCGTTTTCCAAGGCGGGCAAGACAGTCCCTTGCCTCCCTGAGGGCCGTCTTCTCGTCCCCTGAGAAACGAGAGTCGGCCAGCCACGACGCGACCAGGCGGTTGAGGTGCTCCTCTTCGAAGTGAAGGCGATCACCGATACCGCCGGTGACGCCCTCGTCAAGGAGGGAGAAGATGCGCGCCGCGACCGCTCTGCAGTCATCGTCTTCGAGGTCCTCGAGGGAAACCTCCTTCTTCATCCGAGCGGCAACGGCCTCGCTGTTCAGCATGGCCCTGACTATCCCGGTCTCCTCCGCCCGCCCCGACTTCAGGGAAAGCGGGATCCTGGCGACGGGCGGCTTCCCTTTCTTCCCCTGGGAAGCAGTCGCCTGGACCTCTGACCACAGGACCTCCTCCTTGACACCGAGACGGTGGGCGGCGAGACCGACGTATTCCGCCAGCTCAACGTTTCCTTTTACTTTTGCCAGCAGCGGCACTACCTCGCGGACAGCGGCCACTTTGCCTTCCACCGTTCCCGTACGGTGCTCCTGCACCGTCCGTCCGATAAAAAAATCCATCAGGCTCTCCGCGCCTTCCAGCAGGGCACAAAAAGCGTCTTTTCCGTTCTTCGAGAAGAAGGAGTCGGGGTCCTCGCCCTCCGGCAGAAGGACCCCCCGGGCGAAAAGCCCGTGGGAGACGAAAAGCGCCAGGCTTCTCTTGGCCGCGCGGATTCCGGCGGTGTCGCCGTCGAACATGACGGTCCACCGAGGGCTGTATCTTTCCATCAGCCGGAGGTGATCGTCCGTCAGCGCCGTCCCCGACGTGGCCACCACGTTTCTGACTCCCCCCTGGTGGGCGGTGATGCAGTCGAAGTAGCCCTCGACGACTACGCCGAAGCCTTCCTTGCGGAAGGTGTCCCGCGCCCGGTCGAAGCCGTAGAGCACCTTGCTCTTGTTGTAAAGGGGCGTCTCGGGCGAGTTCAGGTACTTCGGCTCGCCGTCGCCCATGATACGTCCGCCGAAAGCGATGACGTTGCCCTGCAGGTCGTTGATGGGGAAGATAATCCTGTTGCGGAAGCGGTCGTTGAACCCGCCGCTCGACCTGGGGACGATGAGGCCTGCCTTGACCAGCTCCTCCTCCTTGAAGCCCTTCGCCCGCAGTGCCCTCGAGAGGGCGTCCCACGAGGGGCGGGCGCAGCCGAGGGAAAAGCCGTCGATCGTCTCGCGGCTCATGCCCCGTTTCAGCAGATAGGCCATGGCCCTCTTCCCCTGCGGGCCGAGAAGGTTCTCCCGGAAGTGCTCCGCGGCAGCGGCGTTGGCCTCCTGGAGACGCTCTTTCTCCCTCCCGCGCTCTCGCTGCCGGGGGGGGAGGTTCTCCGGAATCCGCACCCCTCCCCTTTTCGCCAGGTAGCGCACCGCCTCGGGAAAGGTCATGTTCTGATGTTTCATAACAAAACCAAAGACATTGCCACCTTCGCCGCAACCGAAGCAATGGAAGATCCTCTTTTCGGGATTGACCATGAAGGAAGGAGTCTTTTCCGCGTGAAAAGGACATAACCCTTTGTAATTACTGCCACTTTTGTTCAGCGGCAGGAACTCGGAAACGACCTCGCTGATGGCGTTTGCACTCCTGATGTCGTCAAGCAAATCTTCGGAAAACAAATCGGAACCGTGCTCCTTGTCTGGATGTCAGAGGTAAATATAGGTTCAGATTAATAAAAAACAACCTTTTTGATGATTTTCATGCGGATAGTCTGACCCGGGTCATCCCCGATCCACCCTGTTCCAAGGGAGCAAACTCGAAGTTCTCGACCCGGGAATGGCCGGAGAGGTATTCCCGCACCGCCTCCTGGAGACGGCCCGAGCCCTTGCCATGGATGACGGAAATCTCCTGCAGACCGTTCAGAAGCGCGTGGCCGATAAACCGGTCAAGATCGTTCAGGGCCTCCTCGGCGCGCAGCCCCCGGAGGTCGATCTCGCTCGATCTGATGGCCGGCACCTCAACCGTGTATGTTCCCCAGGATGTCCTGCGCTCAACTTTACCCGTCGCCTTCCGGCTCTTTTCAATTTCCCCGAGGGGAACCGTGCAGCGCTTGCCGTCCACCATGACCGTCACGTTCCCCTTTTCCATATCCTCCACCCTGCCCCAGGCCCTCAACGTTCGCAGAAAGACCTGGTCTCCTGTGGCGGGAGCTTCCACCGGCGGTCCGGGAACCTCCGGGGCGGGAGCGTGCCGGCGGAGAACCTCCTGCACCTTCTGCATCGATGCCCGCACCCCCTCCGCGGAAGAACGGCTTTTTTCCTCTCTCAGCCTCTCCCTGCTCTTCCTCAGCTCCCGCTCCGCCTCTCGCAGCGCACCGCGGCCTTCTTTTTCTATCTTCTCCCGCTTCTTCTCCCAGCGCTGCCGCTCCTTCTGCATTTGCTTCCGGAGCAGATCCCTTTCCTTCTCCAGGAGCGCCTTCTCCTCCGACAACCCGGAGCGCTCCCTTTCCAGGTCGGCCACGAGGCGATCGAGACGCACTTCGCCGGAACTGCGGTGCCTCCGTGCCCTCTCCAGCACCTCCTTGTCCAGGCCGAGACGGGCCGCAATGTGAAAGGCCTGGCTCCTGCCCGGTATTCCTTTCACGAGGCGGTAGGTCGGGCGAAGGGTTTCGCTGTCGAACTCCATCGACGCGTTGGCCACCCCCGGGGTCACCGAGGCGAAGACCTTCACCGCGTTGTGGTGGGTGGTGGCGGCGGTGAGGCCGCCCCGGGAGTGCAGCTCCTCGAGGACGGCGATGCCGATGGCCGCCCCCTCCGAGGGGTCCGTGCCGGCGCCGAGCTCGTCCAGCAGAGCGAGGGTGCCCGGCCCGGAGCGCTCGAGGACGGTGATGATGTTCTTCATGTGACCCGAGAAGGTGGAAAGGCTCTGCTGGATCGACTGCTCATCGCCGATGTCCGCAAGAATCCCGGAAAAGCACGACATGCCGCTCTCCGGCAACGCCGGTATCTGCAGACCGCTCTGGGCCATGAGACAGAGCAGTCCTACCGTCTTGAGGGCGACCGTCTTGCCCCCGGTGTTGGGACCGGTCAGGACAAGGGTCCTCGTGTCGCCGCCGAGAGAGAAATCGACCGGCACCACCCCTTCGCCCACGGCCTGATCGAGCAGAGGATGCCTCGCGGCGCCCAGCTCTATCCTCCCCTCGTCCTCGAAGATCACCGGCTCGGTCAGGTCCGCCTCGGCGCAGAAGACCGCGCGGGCCCAGATCGCTTCCAGGGACGCCATGCCTGCCGTCGCCGCCCGGATGCTCTCACTCTCGCCCCGCACCAGGGATCCAAGACGGCGCAGTATCCGCAGGACCTCATCCCGCTCCGCCGTCAGGAGTTCCCGGAGGGCGTTGTTCTTCTGCACCACGCTCTCCGGTTCGACGTAGAGCGTCTGACCGCTGGCAGACCGGTCGTGGACGAGGCCCCGGATAGCGCCTCTCGAGCCCGCCTTGACGGGGATGACGTAGCGCTCCGCCCGCCGGGTGACAATCTGCTCCTGAACGGCCCCGGCGCTCTCGGGCCTGCTGAAGTATCGCTCCAGGGACGAAATGAGATCGCGCCGCGTCTGCTCCAGCCCCCGGCGGATCTTCCTCAGCTCCCCCGAGGCGGCGTCGTCGACCTCGCCTTCGCCGTTGACGCAGCGCCGGATCTCCGCCGCCAGGTCCTCCAGCAGAGGCATCGGCCCGGCAATGAGGTACAGCCCGGGGCACGATCGGGCCGATGATTCGATGACCTTCTTCACCCTGCCCGCCGCCTCGGCGAACTCCGCGATCCGGCTGAGCGACGGCGGCTCGACCCACGACCCTTCCGCCCTCAGCCTCTCCAGCTCCGGAGAGACGTCCTGGGAACCTCCCCACGACGGGTCCTTTCCCTCCTCTCTCAGGGAGCGCATCTCGGACGTTTCGCGCTGCCAGGCCAGGACCTCTCCGCGATCGAAGCTCGGGACCCGGTCGGCGAGGGCTTCTCGGCCGAGGCTGCTGGGGGCGTGGAGACGGACAAGGTCGAGGACCTTGTCGAACTCCAAGAGTCTTACCGTGTGGTCTTCAGGAAAAGACACGGAGCTCAGGCGCGGCGAATCCTCTCGAAACCGGAGGTGGCGATGATCTCCATCGGCTCGACCTTCTCGACCTCGTCCAGGATGAGGTTGATGCCGATGGTGTCGCTCGAGATGTGGCCGGCGATTATGACGTTCAGGTGGTTCTTCTCCGCTTCCTTGAGGTTGTCCTCGCTCATGTGCATGCCGACGATGGTGCCCACCTCGGTGCGGGCGAGTTTCTCGAAGGCCTCCTTCGAGCCTTCCGTGCCTCCCGTCATGTCCACCATCACCTTGCCGCAGCGGTTCTTCTCGCCTCCCGCCACAACCTCCGGCCCGACACCGAGTCCGGCAAAATGCCTGTACTCGGCAATGTCCATGAGCAGCTCCATGACCTCCCCCACCTTGTCGGGCTGCTTCTCGTCGAAGAGCTGCTGCAGGTGGCGGGTGACCATGTTGTCCGCGGGCGTGTGAACGCAGAGAAAGGGAAGGTCCAGCAGCCGCGCTGCGTCGGAGGCGCGGGTGTGATTGACGGGAAGAATGCGGTTGGCAACCTGTTTCACCCGCTCTTTCAGGATCCCCTCGGCAACGGTGATGGGAACGCCCATGGAGTGCAGGATGTCGGCCTGCATCCACATGACTTCGTAGAAGCGGGCCAGGGCCCTCCCCTCCGGGTGGTGGGTCAGAACGAGGTCCAGGGAGCGCTTTTCACGAAGCCTGTCGGCGAGGACGAGCTCGCCCACTTCCATGTCGACACCGACGAGGATGCTCTTGACCTCCGTGTCCGGAGACCCGTAGGCAATCCTGGTGTCGTGGTAGGGATGGACCAGCCGCTCCCTGTCAAAGAACTCCCGGTCCTTCTCCTTCAGGTCGTCGTACTCCTTCTGCGTGTCGGCAAGGACTTTCTTCAGCCTCTCCTCGCCGCGCGGGTCGGCCTCCTGCCCGGCGCGGACGGTCAGCTTGTAGATATCTCCGAGTTTCACCGGTTTCTCCTCCTGGGTGCGGTGAGCTTTTCCCGTACCAGGCGGCTCACTTCGGAGCCGTCGGCCCGGCCTTCGAGACGGGGAACGATCCACTTCATGACCGTGCCCAGGTCTTTCGGTGTCGAGGCGCCGGTCTCGCGTACGGCCTCGTCGACCAGGGCAGCCAGTTCCTCCGCTGACAGTGACGCGGGAAGCAACTCTTCCAGCACGCGCACTTCCGTTTTTTCTTTCTCCACCAGGTCGGTGCGGCCGCCCTGCTGAAAGAGCTCTATGGACTCTTTCCTCTTCTTGACGGCCGAGCGCAGAAGCTGCACCACTTCCTTCTCCTCCAGGGAGCGGCGCTTTTCCTTCTCGGCGTACAGGATTTCAGAAAGCGTAAGCCTGTAGACGGGGACTGCTTCCTTGTTTCCGGCTTTGAGGGCTGCCCTGAGCCCGTCTTGCAGCCTCTCTTTTAGACCCATGTCGCCCCTATCTTCTCTCCTTCAGTACCCCCGGCGCCTTCTTCCTGCACCGGACGCCGGGCTTCCCGCAGTGCTCCCGCCTCCGGACTTCGGAAAGGAGACCCGGAAAAGGACGATTATAATAGCGGGCGGGGGGAAATCAAGTTCTAACCGGTCCTGCGGAAGACGAACTGGTTGCAGCCCCAGCCTTTCGTGGTGACCATCTTCGACAGCTCAAAGCCGGCCTTCTCACAGAACCGCCGCACCTCGTCGGGACGGGCTGCCTCGAAAGGATATCCGCCGAGCCAGTCTATCCAGTCGTGGTAGAGGGACATGCCGCGCTCCTGCCGGTAGTTTTTCATCTGTCCGAAGGGGTTGCCGTACCTGACGGTTCCGGCGGCGAGGCTCTTCAGGGCCAGCAGGGGAATGAAGGCGGCACTGACTGCCCACTTTCCCGGCCGCCCGGAGCAGTAGGCCGCCTTGACTCTTTTCCAGAGGGACGAGAGCGCTCCCTGGTCGTTGTAGATGGCGACAAAGAGCTGCCCTCCGGCGGCGACGGGAATGCTGATGCTCTCCAGTGCCCGCCACATGTCACCGGTGTGATGTAGAACGCCCCAGGAGTAGACGACGTCGAAGGTCCCGAGAGATTTCAGGTAGTCCCGGTCCAGAACCGATCCCTTTTCGATCGACCACCGGCTGTCCGAGGCGAAGAAGCGCTCCCGGAGCTCTTCCGTGCAGGCCACCGACTCCGGGTCGATGTCGAAAGAGCGAACCCGGGCGCCGAGCCGCCTGGCAGCGAGACTGAAAAGACCGCTCCCCGAGCCTGCGTCCAGGAACGATTTTCCCCTCAGGTCGGCGCATTCCAGCATTTCCCTGAGGGAGGCTTCGGCTTCCCCGATGCGGCCCTCGTCAACGGTGGAGAGAAAGGCCTTCCAGTTCCTGCCGAACTCGAACCGTCCCCCCGTCGAAGATCCGCCCGGCGGTGAGGGTCCGTCGGGGTTTCTCACTCCTGGCGGGGCTCCGATCCCTTGCCAGGCTTGCCGTAGCGCCTGCCCAGCTCCCGGAAGACCTCCGCCGGGGCGACGTCGTGCCACCCGAGGAGCACCAGCGTGTGAAACCACAGATCCGCCAGCTCCCGGACGAGTTCGCCGCCGACCTGATTTCTCGACGCCTCGGCGACCTCGCCGGCTTCCTCGATGACCTTGCCGATGATCTTCTCCTGCCCCTCTTTCATGAGGCCGGCGACGTAGGAACCTTCCGGGAGACGGCTCTTGCGGTCGAGGATCGTACGGTGCACCGCCTCCAGGATCTCCGGGCGGGCGGCGCCCTCGCCGTCCCGCTGCTGCAGCAGCTCGAAAAAACAGCTGTAGCTGTTGGTGTGGCAGGCGGGACCGGTCTGCTCGACCTGGACCAGCAGGGTGTCCCTGTCGCAGTCGGCCCTGATCTCGCGGACCTTCTGCAGGTGACCGGATGTCTCCCCTTTTTTCCAGAACTTCTTCCGGGAGCGGCTCCAGAAATGGGTGTACCCCGACTCCAGGGTCATCTTCAGTGATTCCCGGTTCATCCAGGCCACCATGAGGACCGCGCCGGTGTCGAAATCCTGCACCACTGTGGGGATGAGCCCGGCGGCGTCGTATTTCAGCTCCGGCAGGACCTGCTCACCCACGACTCAGAGGCTTCCCTTCGTGGAGAGAACGCCCTTCAGGCGAGGATCCGGCGAGACCGCCTCGGCCAGGGCCCTTCCGAAGGCCTTGAAAAGGGCCTCCAGCACGTGGTGCTGGTTAGCGCCGTAGTGCAGGTTCAGGTGCACCGTCGCGGCCAGGCTGCTCACCAGGGCCCGGAAGAACTGCTCCGCCAGGTCGATGTCGAAGGCCCCGTCCCTCCCCGGCGCCGCCTCCACGTTGTAGACAAGGTAGGGCCGGGAGCAGAGGTCGATGTTGACCGTCGCCAGGGCCTCGTCCATGGGAACCGTGGCCTGGCCGTAGCGCCGTATCCCGGACCGGTCTCCCAGGGCGCTGTTGAGCGCCTCGCCGAGAGTGATGCCCGTATCCTCCACGGTGTGGTGGAGATCGACCTCGGTATCTCCCCGGGCCTCTATGCTCACGGTCAGAAAACCGTGTTTCGCCATGAGGGTCAGCATGTGGTCGAAAAACGGGACCGTCGTGCTTATGCTCGAAGATCCGTCTCCGTCCAGGTCTATTTCGACCCTGACCTGTGTCTCGGACGTCTCGCGGGACCGTTCGCCTTTTCTCGTCATCTTTTTCCCCGGATGCACGCGGCAGCCCGCCTGAGGCGGGCTCGCAGCACGGCGTTACTGTAGTTTTTACGGACCGAGAAGTCAATATTATTCTTGACAAAACCGGTTCCGGGAAATAAGATTGTTCGTTCGTTGTTCCCATTATCGACAACTAACGGAGTGAGAATGCGATGTCAGTCACCTATCGTCCCAAGAGAGCCA
>JAUWCW010000245.1 GCA_030609125.1 Candidatus Rokuibacteriota bacterium | reverse complement strand
CTTGTCGGCTACCCTTCGGTGCCGCCGGCTTTTCTCGAGGAGGGCGTCCCGCGGATCGTCTTCGCCGCCTCCGGGGAGGCGCCGGAGGGGCTCGTCTACGGAGCGGGCGATCTTCTCATCGGTGGGCGGGCCGGGACGCCGTGCGGTGGGGAGACGGGGCCCCGGACGCTCCTCGCCCGGGAGGCGGCCCTCTCGTCCGCAAAAAGCCGCGCCGCCCTCTACCCGGCGGAATCATTGATCGTCATCGACCCTCTCGTCATGGACCCGTCGCTGATGCCCATTCGTGAGAACATCGAGCCCGGGGGACTGACGTGGTACCCGTTGACGGGGCTCCTGGGAGAATGTCTGGCCGAATCGGCGGTTCGCGGCGTACACATCCTGCCCCGCCGTCTTCCCCGCCGCGACACCTACCCCGCCTTTGTGCTGGCCCGTCTGCTATCCCGTCTTCTGGCGCTCGCCCTCGGTGCGCCGGGAAGGCTGAAGCCGTGAGGGCCGCCCCAGGCTACGGCCTCGCCCTGGCGCCCTATGAGAAGACGACCTCCTATGCCGCCGGAGCGGCCCTCGGCCCGGAGGCTGTGCTGCGGGACCTGGAAAAGACTGCTTCCGGGGAGGCGGCGCCGCGCCGTGTCGACAGGATCGACGGGCGTTCCCTGGCAGGGCCCCGGCCCATGATGCGGGCGCTGGCCGAAGTGTCGTCCCGGCAGAGCGCCGAAGGGCTCCTCCCCGTCATGGTGGGCGGAGAGCACACCTGCACGCTCGGGTTTGTTTTGGGACTGGCTCCCCTCTACCCCTCCCTGGGCGTCATCCACCTTGACGCGCATGCCGACCAGAGAAGAGAGTACGGGGGCTCACGCTACAGCCACGCGTCGGTCATGCGGCGCATCGCCGAAGATATGGCGCTGCCCGTCCTCTCGATCGGTGTCAGGGCCCTTTCCGCCGCGGAGGCGCGCTTCATCGGTGAGCGGGGCGTGGGACTGGTGCCGGGGTCTCTCCTCCGGGAGTGGCCCCGCCTGCTCCCCCCCCTGCTGCGACGGCTCCCCCGGGCCGTCTATCTCACCATCGACATGGATTTCTTTGACCCCTCGGTGGTACCCGGCGTGGGGACGCCGGAGCCGGGCGGCGCGGACTGGTTCACCGCCATGGACATTATCAGGGAAATTCTCCGGGAGAAGCGTCTCGTCGGCTTCGACATCGTCGAGCTCTGCCCGCCGCGCGAAAAGAGGCGGAGCGTTCGGGCGGCGGTGCGGACACTCCTGGCCGTCCTCGAAAGAGCGGTCTGGGAAAAGCCGCCGGCTCTGATTGACAGATTCCACCTTCTTTCCTATGATTCGCCATCGCCATGATACCCCGCTGTTTGCGGTGGGGAGCTTCATATTGCGCCGTCACCGGACCGGGAGGATCGAGGCGTGTACGTTCCAACGAAGATTTTCCTCACCAAGGGCGTCGGGATCCACAAGGAGAAGCTCCAATCCTTCGAAAAAGCCCTCCGCAGCGCCAAGATCGAGAAGTTCAACCTCGTTCGCGTCTCCAGCATCTTCCCTCCCCGGTGCAAGGTGATCAGCCGCGCCAAGGGGCTTCATCACCTGACGGCGGGGCAGATCGTCCACTGCGTTCTCGCCGAGCAGGCCACGAAGGAGCCGAACCGCCTGGCTGTCGCTTCCGTGGGGGTGGCGATGCCGTCGGACACGAACCAGTACGGCTACCTCGCGGAGCACCACTGCTTCGGGCAGAACGATGACAAGGCGGGTGACTACGCCGAGGACCTGGCGGCCTGCATGCTGGCGACGACTCTCGGGATCGAGTTCGACGAGGACGTGCACTGGGACGAGAGAAAAGAGCTCTGGAAGATCAACAACCAGATCTACAAGACCAGGAACGTGACCCAGTCCGCGGTGGGTCACAAGAAGGGTCTGTGGACCACGGTCATCGCCGCCGCGGTCCTGCTTGCCTGACCCGGATTAATGAGTGACGAGGGTTGCCACGAAGTCCCCATAGACGGTGTGCTGGACCTGCACACCTTCAGGCCCGGCGACGTGAAGGACCTGGTCGCCGACTACCTCGGGCTCTGCCGGGAAAGAGGGATTCTGCAGGTGCGTATCATCCACGGCAAGGGGAAGGGGATTCTCAGGGAGCGGGTTCACTCGATCCTGAGAAAGGAGACCGGCGTGGTCTCCTTCAGTCTCGACCCCGGTGGCGCCGGGGGATGGGGGGCTACCGTCGTCGTGCTCGCGCCCCCCGGGGAGAGGGCGGGGTGAAGGGGCACGGACACGATCTACCTCAGAACGTCTTAAGATACTCCAGCAGTTCCGGCGGTGGGGAAATGAATTCCACCCCCATCCCCGAGGTGGACAAGTGTACCATCTGGGGCGGCAGGTTCCTGGCGTGACGGACGACGGCGTCGGTGGAGAGTTTTCCTGTCGGAGCATCGAACTCGACCACAATCCGGCTTCCACTGGAAAAGATCGGCCTGTTGGCGACGAGGAAAGCGCCGTTCGGCGAAATTCTTATGGCGTAGGCGAGGTGCACCGGCTTTTCCGGCCCGTACCGCACCTTCAGCCGCTTGAACCGCCTCTCCTCCTTCCGCCTTTGCTTGCGGGGGCTCACGGGCCCATCCCTCAGCCGCTCTCCAGCCGTGCCGCGGCGGCCAGGACGGTGTCGACGTAGAGGCCGCTGTTGTTGTACCTGCGCAGAACAGCCTTCTTTTTCTCCTCCGTCAGGCCGCTCTTCCACCCGAATCTCTTCAGGTAGTTGCCGATGCTGTAGATGGCGTCGTCCACGTCGAAAAGGTCGACCCGGCGATCGTCGTTGCCGTCCACCGCGTAATCCCAGTAGCTGGTGGGGATGAACTGCGGCAGGCCGAAGGCGCCGGCCCAGGACCCTTCCAGCAGGAACGGGTCCGCACCCTCGCGGTCGGCGATCCTGAGAAGAACGACGAGCTGCTCGTAACCCCACCGGGCCTTCTTCCCTGCCCGCTGCTGGATCTTCTCGTCGCCGGCCTCGGGCACGCGCTTTCTTACATGACGCCGGACGGTCTCGAAATTCTCCGGCTGATCGGCCCACACCAGGGTGGCGAAGACGTTGAAGGTCCGGTGGAGCTTCCGGAAGTTGCCGAAGTCCGACTCGATCATGAGGATGGCGGCGGTTATTTCCGCGGGGACCTGAAACTGCCGCTCCGCCTCGCGGAGGACGGCCTCCTTTTCCCGCAGGAACCTGCGTGCCCGGCCCAGTCGGTCGGGGTCGAGGAAGTGGGAGTAGTCCGCCTTCGTCTCCCGGTAGACGATGGCGTAGGTGAGGGTAGTTTTCAGGATCTCTCCCCGCGGGTCGGCGAGAAGCGCCTCCACCCGCTCCTTTTCAAAACCCTCGGCGACGAGGCGCTCGGTGAGATAGATTCCGAAGGAAGTTCCAAGGAATCCCCCGGTGGGAAGGGCGGCGGCGGGGCACGGGGCGGCCAGGGGCGGAAGCACCGCGGCCAGGGCTCCGAGGAGCACTCCGAGATACCGTTTCGGGACGCTGCGCACCTGGAACCTCGATCCAGTTCCGAACATAAAATCCGCCTCCGTTTCTCTTCGTCTTCGGGTTGCGGGGCAGAGTTTATCATACTCCCCGCGCCCTAAGACGCGGTGAGCACCCCGTCGGGAGCACGGATTTCGTTCTCCACCAGGGCGCCGTCGGGAACGTCCGTCCCTTCCAGGATGACCGAGTTCCGCACCGCGGCGCCCCTGCCGATACGGGCCTGGGGGCCGATGACGACACCCGGCCCCAGGGCGGCTTCCGGTTCGATGACGGCGCCCTCTCCTATCAGGAGGGGAGAAGAGCACCCTTCCCCCCCCGGGTTGAGGCTCCCCGAGCCGGGAAGGGGAGAGATCTTTCCCGCTTTTCCGGAGATGACGTCGAGGTTCGCCGCCAGATAACCGGCGGGGTCCCCCGCCTCCCTCCAGTAGCCGT
>JAUWCW010000359.1 GCA_030609125.1 Candidatus Rokuibacteriota bacterium | reverse complement strand
TCGGCTCGAGCGGGACGCGGCTGGTGCACACCCTGCTGCTCGAGATGAAGCGAAGGAAGGTCGATCTCGGCCTGGCCACCCTCTGCGTGGGCGGCGGCCAGGGCGGAGCGGTCCTCCTGGAGAGGCCCTGACATGGCTGATACGTTCAGGCTCCGGCGAGAGGGGGGGATCGTCACCGTAACCTTCGACCTGCCGGGGGAGAAGGTCAACATCCTCCGGGCCGGGGTTCTCGACGAGTTCGATAAGGTCCTGGCGGCCCTGGAGGAGGAGGCGGATCTGAAGGGCGTGATCATTGTCTCCGGCAAAGAGGCGAACTTCATCGCCGGCGCGGACATCTCGGTCATCGAAGCGGTGACGGACCCGGAAGAAGGCAGGCGCCTGGCGGAGAGGGGACAGGCTGTTTTCGGTCGGCTCGAAGCCCTTTCCGTGCCCGTGGTGGCTGCCGTGAACGGATCCTGCCTCGGGGGAGGGATGGAGCTTGCCCTGGCGTGCACCCACCGGGTGGCCACCGGCGCCGGAGGAACATTCTTCGGGCTGCCGGAAACCCTCCTCGGCATTCTCCCCGGCTTCGGTGGAACCCAGAGGCTTCCGGCCCTGGTGGGGCTGCCGGAGTCGCTGCGGATGATCACCACCGGCGCCAGGGTCTACCCGCGAAAAGCCCTCCGGATGGGTCTGGTCGACGAGGTCGTCGCCGGGGAGTATCTTCTTGACGCGGCTCGAAGGCTTATCGAGACCGGGAAAAGACCGCGGGGAAGAAAGAAACAGCCGCCGGCGGACAGGATGGTTTCTCTTCTTCTCGAATCGAACCGCTACGGGAGAGGGCTGATCCTGGAGAAGGCAAGAAAGGAGGTTCGGCGCAAGGCCGGGGAGCACTACCCCGCCCCTCTGTCCGCAGTCGATGCGGTCGAAGAAGGGCTGACCCACGGGAGGAAAAAAGGGCTGGAGCTCGAAGCGCTTCTTCTCGGGGACCTGGTGGTCACGCCTGCCTGCAAGAACCTCATCCGGGTCTTTCGCCTCAGGGAAAGGTTCAACAGTGTTGACACGGCCCCGGCGAAGGGGCTGGAGAGGATGGGAGTGATCGGGGCGGGGGTCATGGGGGGCGGTATCGCCGCGCTGGCGGCGGAGGAAGGCGTGCGGGTGCGGATCGTCGATCTCTCGCCGACGGCCCTGGGCGGTGCGCTGCGGACGGTCGGGTCGGCTGTCGGGAAGCGGCGCAGCCGAGGCGCGATCAGCAGTGCGGAGGTGTCGTGGATTCCGTCTCGAATATCCTACGATACGGAGATGCGGGGCCTCGGCGGCCTCCACATAATCCTGGAGGCCGTGGCGGAGAGGATGGACGTGAAGAAGACCGTCCTCGCCGCAATTGCCGCCGCGGCTCCGAAAAATGCCTTGATCGTGTCGAACACCTCTTCGCTCTCCATAACGGAAATGGCCGCCGAGGTGAAGAATCCTTCCCGGGTTGCGGGGATGCATTTTTTCAATCCCGTGGACCGCATGCCTCTCGTAGAGGTCATACGGGGCGGGAAAACATCGGAAGAGACGGCCCTGGCGGTGACGGCCTTTGCCAGAAGGCTCGGCAAAGTTCCCGTGGTGGTCAGGGACCGCCCGGGCTTTCTCGTCAACCGCCTCCTGCTGCCTTTCCTCAACGAGGGCGCGCGGCTGCTGGAGGACGGCGTGCCCATGGAAAAGATCGATGCGGCCCTGGAGTCCTTCGGTATGCCCCTGGGCCCCTTCGCGCTGCTCGACATGGTCGGGATCGACATCGCCTCCCACGCCGCCGCCAACCTCCGGGAGGGGCTGGGCGAGCGGTTCCAGCCCTCCCCTGTCCTGACCGCCATGAGCGACGGCAAGCGGTACGGCAGAAAGAGCGGGCGGGGCTTCTACCTCTACAACCGCCGGGGGGAGAAGAGGCGTGACGCGGATATCGAGAGCTTTCTCTCCTCCCACGTAAAGGACCGGAGCGAGAAGCCGGACGGCGAGATCGTGGACCGGCTCGTTCTCGCCATGGTGAACGAGGCTGCCCTCTGTCTGGAAGAAAGGGTTGTGGATTCGGCGGAGGCTGTCGATCTGGGCATGGTCCTGGGAGCGGGCTTCCCCGCCTTTACGGGAGGCCTTCTGCGTTACGCCGATTCGAGGGGAGCGGCGGAAGTGGCGGACAGGCTTGAGGCTCTCGCCGCCGAAGCGGGGAGTTTCTTCGAGCCCTCAGGAATGATCCGCAAGCTGGCTGACTCCGGCGGGGGGTTTTACCGGGAGTGAGCGGCGGCAGGGAGAGGGAGCACGCCGGAACGATCCCCGGGATGTTCTTCAGCCAGGCGAGCCGTCTCGGCGAAAGACCGGCCTTTCTTGAGAAGAGGGCCGGTCGATTTGTGCCGATATCGTATGGGGAGGCGGGGAGGACGGTCCGCGAGCTCGCCGCGGGACTCATCGATCTCGGTGTCCGCCCCGGCGACCGGGTGGCGATCATCTCCTACAATCGGCCCGAATGGGCGATGGCGGACCTCTCCGTCCTCTCCGCTGGCGCCGTCACCGTGCCGCTCTACCACACCAGCACCCTGGTGCAGTCGGAGAGAGCCCTGCAGCGGGCGGGAGTCCGGGTTGCCTTCGTCTCCCGCTCGGAGAAGGCGGAGATGCTCCTGTCCTGCGACGCGGCTCTGGAGACGATGATATCCCTG
>JAUWCW010000282.1 GCA_030609125.1 Candidatus Rokuibacteriota bacterium | reverse complement strand
CAGGGGGTGTTGCGGGGAATGAGCTTCAGGACCTCGGGCTCGAGAAGGTGGATGCCGGTGTAGTCCGTGCGCGTCCACTCGGGCAAGGCGGCCTCCCGCTGCTCGAGAAACTGCCTGATGAGCCCCTCGCTGTCGACGAAGATGCCCCCCCGCTCGTCGCCGCGCAGCACCATCGTCGCCCGCGCCCCGCTGCGGCGGTGAAAGTCCACCACCTCCTGAAGGTCGATGTCGATGAGGAAGTCTCCGTTGACCAGAAGGAACGTTCCCTCCCCGAAAAAGGACCGGGCCTTCTTCGGCCCCCCCGCCGTACCCAGGATCTTCGGCTCCCGGGAGAGGTGCACCCGCACGCCCGCGGTGTCGAGAAGCCTCAACCCCTCCTCCAGTCGGTCGGCGAGGTGGTGGGTGTTGAGGATGACTTCGCCGATGCCGGCGCCGGCGAGGAGGGAGAAGGTGTATTCCAGGATCGGGCGGTTGGCCACGGGCAGAAGCGGCTTGGGTACGGTGTTCGTCAGGGGGCGAAGACGGGTGCCGAGACCGGCGGCGAGGACCATGGCCCGCACCGGCTCACCCCGCCCCTTCGGCCCGCTCCCGCGCCGCCGCGATGGTGCGGCCCAGGACGGGGAACTCCGCCGCCGGCAGCCGGCGGCACACCTCCCCGAGAAGACGCAGGCCCGCCGGGACGAAGGAGAGAAAATCTTTTTTCCCTCTCCGGTGTCCCAGAAAGGCGTAGGCGCCGAGGGCCTGCATCAGCCGGTGGGCCGCCACGAAGGGAAAGTCCTCGAGAAAGCGGTCGTGGTCGATGCCGGTGCGGCCGACGAGGTCGACCAGGTAGCACTCCATCATCTCCTCGCGCAACTCGGCGGGGAGCTCGACGTAGGGATCGAAAAGAAAGGCGGCCAGGTCGTACTGGGGAGGACCGAAGCGGGCGCCCTGGAAATCGATGATCCACAGCTGCCCTTCGCGGAGCTTCAGGTTCATCGACTGAAAGTCGCGATGCAGGAAGAAGTCCTTCCCCGCCCGCTCGGCTCGGCGAGCGAGTTTTTCGAACTCTTTCTGCAGGCTTTCGGTCTGGACGCCGAGGCCCAGGTGGTTCTCGAGAAACTCCCTCCGGAAATACCCGGACTCCCCAGTGAGCATCAGGTCGCGGTCGTAGCTCGGGGGAGAGTGAGTGCGGGCGGGGTCGAAGCCCTCGCGTCCTTCGACCTGCATGGCCGAAAGAAGGGTGATTCCTTCGCGGTAAAGTTCGCGCAGCTCGCCGTCGGTGATGCCGACCCGGACTTTTCCGTAGAGGTCGTCGTCGCCGAGGTCCTCCATCAGGTAGGCCCCCTTCCCGGGGTTGTAGGCGATGACCCGCGGCACCGGCAGTCCGTGGCCGCGCAGGTGCCGGGAGAGGTAGACGAAGCTGTCGTTCTCGTCGGGGTGCTCCCCGTCGGGACGGGGGTTTTCGACGAGCACCACCGTGCCGGCGGAGAGAAAGAGGCGGGCCAGCACCCGGTCGGAACCTGTCCCGGGGAGGCGGTGAGGGGCGGGGGCGGTGGCAGGGTCGTACTCCTCCAGGACCGTGGCGGCCCAGCGAAGGGCTTCAGCCGACGGCATCGCCGGCCTCCCGCAGGATACGCTCGCTTACTTCGTCGAGAAGCAGGATGTGCTCGGGGCGCCGCAGGGTCTTCCTGGCCTCCTCCGGGTCCCTCCGCCACCCGTCGGCCAGGTAGCGCTCCTTGAGCCCCGCCAGCCTCGCCAGGGAGAGCTCCACCTGCCGCGGGTCCACCTCTTTCGACCCGACGGCCGAAGCAACGGTGTCGAGCAGACCCGGGACGTCCCGCTCGGGCAGAAGCATCCCCGACACGAGAAGCAGGTCGACCCCGGCACGGAGGGCGAGGACTCCCCCCTCCCGAAGAGAGAACTTCTCCGCCGAACCCGCCATCTCCAGGTCGTCGGAAACGACGACCCCCGCAAAGCCGAGGTCGCGGCGAAGGAGACCGCCGATGACCCGCGGTGAAAAGGTGGCGGGCAGCGAAGGGTCGACGGCGGGGAAGGTTATGTGGGTCGTCATGACCGTCGGCGCGCCGGCGTCGATGCCTTTCCTGAAGGGCGGAAGGTCGGCGGTCTCCAGCTCGCGCCTGCTCTTTTCGATCCTGGGGGCGGTGAAGTGACTGTCCGCGTCAGTGCCGCCGTGGCCGGGGAAGTGTTTGAGACAGCTTATCATCCCCTCGCCTTCGGCGCCGCGGACGAAGGCGGCCGTCATCTGCCCCACCCTGTCCGGATCGTCCCCGAAGCTGCGGTCGCCGACGGGGCAGGAGGAGCTGGCGAGGACGTCGGCCACGGGGGCGAGGTTCCAGTTCACGCCGAGGGCCAGCAGTTCCCGCGACACGGCCGCCGCGACCCTGCGCGTCAGGGAGGGGTCGTCGAGGGCGGCTATCTCCCCCATGGAGGGAAAAAGGGTCACCCCCTCCCGGATGCGCGCCACCCGTCCCTGTTCCTGATCGATGGCGACGAGGAGCGGCCGCGGGTGTCCCGCCCTCAGGGCGATCTCCTGCAGGGCGTTGGTCAGCTCCAGGACCTGGTAGGGGTCGTCGCAGTTTTTGGCGAAGAGGATCACTCCGGCGAGGCTGCGGTCCCTGATCAGCTCCCGGATTTCGGCCGAGGGCTCCTTTCCCTCGAAGCCGGCCAGGAGCAGCTGCCCCGCGGTGCGCTCAGTGAGTACGGCCACGACGGCCCTTTCCGGTTTTGGCGCGCGGTGTCTGCGCAGGGAAAAAGGGTGCGAAGGTCAGAGAGCGGGCGGTGGTGTCGAGAACGGCCGGAACCCCGAGGGGAAAGGGGCGGTTGACGCTGCCGTGTCCGACGGGGAAGCCGGCGGCGACGGGGATCTTTCTGCCTTCGACGGCCTCGAGAAGAATGCCCTCCGCCTTCTTCCCGCCGCCGCAGCCTGTGAAGCGTCCGATGAGCAGGCCCCGAATGCCTCGGAAAACACCCGCCAGGGCGAGCTGACGCACCATCCGGTCGATGCGGTACGGCGCCTCGTTCACTTCCTCGACGAAGAGGATGCGGCCCCGCGCTTCGACCTCGAACGGCGTGCCGATGGAATGGGCCAGAAGGCTGAGGTTGCCTCCCGTCAGGGGGGCCCTCACCCGGCCCGCCGCCAGCGGCCGAAGCCCGGGAATGACGAGAGGGCGTTCCGGCCCCTGGAGAAGACGGAGGAGCCGCAACATCTCGCCCTGCCTGTCCGTGACGAAGGGTCCGTTGAAGACGACGGCGCCGCAGCGCTGCTGCAGATACAGGAGCAGGGCGGTTGCGTCGCTGTAGCCGGCGACGAGCTTCGGCTTCCTGCGGAAGGCGGCGGTGTCGAGGGCCTTCAGAATGCGGGAGGTGCCGTAGCCGCCCCGGGCGAGAAGAATCGCCCTGACATCGGGATCGCGGAGGTAGCCGTTGAGCTCTTCGGCCCGGCGCTCGTCACTGCCGGCGAGGTAGTCGCTGCG
>JAUWCW010000029.1 GCA_030609125.1 Candidatus Rokuibacteriota bacterium | reverse complement strand
GCCAGTCGCCCTCTTCCTCGAGGGCAGGCTGCTCGCTCTTGGAAAGGAGGAAGGGCCCGAGAGCAAGATAGTCCATGTTGGTGCGCATGAAGCAACGCCACGCATCCTCGGGAGTGCAGACGATCGGCTCGCCCCGGACGTTGAACGAGGTGTTGATGATCACCGGGCAGCCATGGTCCTCGTCGAACCGCGAAATGAGCTCGTGATAGAGGGGGTTTGTCCGGCTGTTGACGGTCTGAACACGGGCCGAGCAGTCGACGTGGGTTATGGCGGGGACGGTGGACCGCACCGCCGAGAGCTTCTGCAGACCCTTGCGGCCCGCTTCCTCAGCGCCGGGCTCGCGGCGCTGCTCCTCCCTCACGTCCGCCACGAGGAGCATGTAGGGGCTGGCCCTGTCGATGTCGAAGTAGTCGGCGACCTTTTCCTCCAGCACGGAGGGGGCAAAGGGGCGGAAGCTCTCGCGGAACTTGATCTTGAGATTCATCACCTCCTGCATCTTCGGTGAGCGGGCGTCGCCGATGATGCTCCTCGCGCCGAGGGCCCGCGGCCCGAACTCCATCCGCCCCTGAAACCAGCCGATGACCTTCTCGTCGGCGATCAGCCCGGCCACCCTGGCGGCGATCTCCTCCCGCGAAAGCTCGGTGAAAGGAAGGCTGCGGCTCTCCAGGAAAGAGCGGATTTCATCGTCGGAGTAGGAGGGGCCGAGGTAGGAGCCGCGCTGGGACTCATCGGTCGGGGCCGCACGCTCCTTGCCGAGATACTGATGCCACCCCAGCAAGGCCGCGCCGAGAGCGCCGCCGGCGTCGCCCGCCGCGGGCTGGATCCAGATGTCCTCGAAAATACCCTCCCGGAGGAGTTTCCCGTTGGCCACGCAGTTGAGTCCCACCCCGCCGGCGAGGCAGAGGTGGCGGCGGCCGGTTTCCTTCCTCACGTGACGCCCCATGCGCAGGACGACCTCCTCCGTGACCTCCTGGATGGAGCGTGCCAGATCCATCTCTCTCTGTGTCAGCTCGCCTTCGGAAGTGCGGGGCGGGCCGCCGAAGAGGCGGGAAAACTTCTCCCCCGTCATCTTCAGGCCCGCGGGAAAGTCGAAATAGTCCATGTTGAGCCTGTAGGAGCCGTCGTCCTTCAGATCGATCAGCTCTTTCAGGATCAGGTCCCGGTAAACGGGCTCGCCGTAGGGTGCGAGGCCCATGACTTTGTATTCGCCCGAGTTGACCTTGAAACCGGTGAAGTAGGTGAAGGCCGAATAGAGGAGTCCCAGGGAGTGAGGGAAGCGGATGTCGGCGAGAATTCTTATCGTGTTCCCCTCGCCGATGCCGTAGCTGGTGGTGGTCCACTCCCCGACGCCGTCGACAGTCAGGAAGGCCGCCTCCGCGAAAGGGGAGGGGAAGAAAGCAGAGGCGGCGTGGGCCTCGTGGTGTTCGGGGAAGATGATCTGTCCCTCGAAATCGAGCTCGCGGCGGATCAGGTCCTTGATCCAGAGCTTCTGCTTCACCCACAGCGGCATGGCCTTGAGAAAGGAACGGATGCCGGAGGGGGCGTATTCGAGGTAGGTCTCCAGAATCCGCTCGAACTTGAGGAAGGGCTTCTCGTAGAAGGCCACGATGTCGAGGTCGGCGGCGGTGATCCCGGCCTCTTCCAGACAGTACCGGGCCGCCTGAAGCGGGAAGCGGTGGTCGTGCTTGCGGCGGGTGAAACGCTCCTCCTGCGCCGCCGCCTCGATGCGGCCGTCCCTTACCAGCGCCGCAGCGCTGTCATGGTAGAAGGCGGAGATGCCGAGTATGTTCATGGCGGCGGCGAAAGTGCACCACGCGGGCGGCTACTCTACCGTCACCTGCGCGTCTTCAACGATCACGTCATAGCGGTATCCGGCGCCGAAATCCTTGTCGGTGACGAGTGTGCCGCTCACCAGGACGGTGTCGCCCTTGTTCGCCATGTCCGCGGTGGTGACCGTCAGGTCGTTGGAACCTTCGTGGTCGGTTCCGTCCTGCAGGTGGATCCAGTTCTTGCCCATGATGCCCCCGGAGAACTTGACGACCTTGCCCCTGACGCTGATCTTCTGGCCCGACAGGCCGGACTTGTCGCTGAAGAGTTCGGCCACGGTGAAGCCGTTTTCCGCTTTTTCAATGCCCTGGACGTCGATGTCCCCGGCATCGGTTCCTTCCGTGGGGGAGGGGTGTCCGGTCGGCATGGCGGAAGGATCGCCGGCCGCCTGGGCTTCCGCCCCGGTGCCCAGTATGGCGGGAACGAAGTAGACCACGTCGAAGTCCCGCTCCAGGGTCTTGCTGTAATAGTTGGTCATCGGCATCCCCGGGGGGATAGTTACCTCGTCACCGACGGCAACGGCGAACTGGGGAGCAGCGGCCCAGATGGTTTCGGAGCCGGTATCGACCTGGACGTACGTGTAGCCGCCGGCGTCCATGGTCTCCGTCACCGTCCCGCTCCGGCTCCCCGCCTGGGTGGACGGTACCGCGCCGGGAGCGCTTTCCAGGGACGAGGATTGCGAGGCGGGAGAGGACGGGACCTGCGTTTCCTGCTGAACGTCGGTTTTCTTGCACCCCGCGGAAAGGGTGAGAAGAAAGGCAGAGAGAACAAGGGGTGCGAATGCTTTATTCACAGTGTTTTACCTCCGTATGGACTTCAGGGAAAGTGAGTGTCTGATCTCGTTGTCTATTTCAAGCACGTGGGGCAAGACAATACCATATTCCGGCCCGCAAAGACAAGTTTGAGGCGATCCTTGTTCTCATCGGTCTTCGAGGACTGCCTCCGCACCGAGGTGTTTTCCGTCCCTGGAGAAGCTGATCGCCACCCGTGTTCCGGGGCGGAGCCTCCTCAGGACCGCGGCGAGGTCGCGCAGGGAGGGGATCTTCGTCTCCCCTACGGCATGGACCACGTCCCCCTCGCGCAGGCCGGCCTTTTCCGCCGGCGACCCGGGAACGACCCCTGCGAGGCGCACCCCCGGCCCGGGGAAGGAGAAATCGGGAACCGTCCCGAGGCTGGACTTGCGCTTCCCGCCGGCCGGTGAGCGGTCTTCCGCGGGGCCCCTGCCCGAAGCGGGCGGAGCCGTGAGGGGCTCTTCCCTGCGTGCCAGGTACTCCAGCACCTCTTTTGTCAGGGCCGCCAGCCTGAGGAGTCCGTCCGGATCCATCTTGTCGGGCGTATCGCCCGGCCGGTGATAGTCGAGATGGGGGCCGGAGAAGAGCTGAACCGCCGGGATGCCCTTTTCCTGGAAGCAGACATGATCGCTGGAATCGAGATCTTCCGCCACCATCTCCACCTCCACGCCGGAGAGAAAACCTGCTCCGCGGAAGATGTGGACCCAGTCCCTGGACGAGCCGCCGCCGAGGACCATGAGCTTGCCGTCCCTCAGCCTGCCCACCGTGTCCAGGTTGATCATTGCCCGGCAGCCGAGGGCGGGGGAAGGATCGGCGTTGTCAACGTAATAACGGGAGCCGATCTTGCCCGCCTCCTCCCCGGAAAAGGCGGCGAAGACGACGGTGCGTTCCGGCTTCCAGCCGCCGCCGAGCACACGCGCGAGCTCGAGCAGAAGGGCGACGCCGCTGGCGTTGTCATCCGCTCCGGGATGAAAGAAACCCTCGTTCCCTTGCCGCACATCCGAACCGGCGACGCCCGAGCCGCGGCCGAGGTGATCGTAGTGAGCGCCGATGACGATGGTCTGCCCCTCCCACTCCGGGCGGGCGCCGGGAATGACGCCGATGACGTTCTGGAGGAGGATCTCCCCGGAGCCGTCGTCGCCGGGGTGGGCCCAGCTCTGAAAATAGCTCTTGCCGTCATCTCCACCGGGCCGCAGTCCGGAGGAAGAAAAGCTTTCGGCGATGTGGCGGGCGGCGCTGTCCAGGCCGAGGGTTCCCAGCCCGCGTCCCCCGAGTTTCTCGGAGGCGAGAAAGGCGATGGTTTCGACCATGCGCTCCCGGGAGAAGAGGGGCTCCAGGGAGGCCAGCGGGTCCCGGCGGGGGAGACTGCCGGGGGGGGGAGGGGGAGACTCGCCGCCGCCGGCAAGAACCATGGTCAAGGGACTTTCTTTCACGGGCCAGCGCCCCTTGGCGACGTTTTCCGGTTCCGGACCGGAGAAGGCCAGGTAGCTGTACTTGTGGTAGTGGGGTAGCTTCCGGCCCAGGCCGGGGATGGCTTCAGGATTGTCCGCGGCTATCCAGAGCAGGGCGAGGGAGGGGCTGGAGGGGTGGCGGGCGGTGAGGACGAAGGCGTGGTCTTCCCGCGGGATCTCGCTCTTTCCGAGAAGGACCGTCGTGTCGCCGGCAGAGAAGCCGCGGCCGTCGAGGGCCCGCAGCATCTCCGGAAAGAGGCGGTTTTCCCAGCCCAGGAGCCAGACCGACCGGTCCGCCGGGAGCTCTTCAATCTCATCGTCGGTCATGATTTCCACGCTCCCGGGGCCGCTGCGGCTCAGGGAGCGGGCGAGTTCGCGGTACCCGTCGAGAATGTCGGCGCCGGCGGCGGAGGGGAGAAGGATGAGCGCCTTGTCGGCGCCGAAGGCCATCGTCAGAGCGGGAGGAATCTCCAGAGGGTCCAGCCTCCGGAAGACGTCGAAGGAGGGATCGACGTCGACGCGCCGGGGCGCTTCGCGGAAGCGAAGCTCGAAGGAAGCACTCCGGGACGTCATGGGCACGACGGCCTCGGCCGCCTCGACTTTCCCCTCCAGGGTGACGGCGAGGGGAACGTCAATGACGAACGCTTTCTCCTCCTGTGTCTGGCGGAGCGTTCCCCGGAGCAGATAATCGTCACCGTCGCGTGCGAGGCTCACCCCCTCCGCCGTCAGGCGTGGAGCGCCCTTGCGGGAAAGCCACTGCTCGAAAAAGTGCTCCAGCGATTCCCCGGAGGAAGTTTCGAAAGCGCGGCGCAGATCGTCGAAGGAGGCGACCCGGGAGAGGTGCTGCCCGTAGAAAGCGCGGAGACCGCCGCGGAAGGCGTCGTCCCCCAGCCGGCGTCGCAGCATGTGGAAGAACATGAGCGACTTGCCGTAGCCCACGGCTTCGCTCACCGAGCCGTGGCGCGAGCGAAAATCCGTGAGGGGCAGGTCCCGGCCCGAGGTGACGTAGTCGGAGTACTTCTGCAGGGCGATGAGGCGGTATTGGGCGCCCTGGTTTCTCTGCTCCTTGATCAGGTGATCGGAGAGGTAGGCGGTGAGCCCCTCCCCCCAGTTGCCGCTCTCGTAATCGATATAGACGCCGTTGCCCCACCAGTTGTGGAGGATCTCGTGCGGGTAGGAAGAGTGAAGTATGAAGGGGAAGCGAATGACTTTCGGGCCCATGAGGGTGAAGGAAGGCATCCCGTATCCGGTCTCCCAGAAGTTCTCCACCAGCGCGAATTTTCCGTACGGGTAGGGGCCGATCAGCTCTTCGTACATGGCAACGTACTGCAGCGTCACTTCCAGGTATCGGTTCGCCAGAGACTCGTCCGGCCGGCGAAGAAAGACCATCGCCGCCGGTCCGCCCTCCTGCCGGACGTACTCGGTATACGGCCCGGCGACAAGGAATATGGAGTCCTGCGGCACCTCTTCTTCCCACCGCACACTTCTCGATGCGGCGCCGGCTGTGTGTTCGGTGCGCCGCCCCTGGCTGACGGCGTCCCACGCGGCGGGCAGCTCTATGGCGAGGGAGAAGGAGAAAAGGCCTTCTCCGAAATCGGGATACCAGCCGGACCGGGGAGAGAGATAGGCCCCGTCCTGGAATATGCGGCCCGCCGTCTGCCGCTGGCCCCGGGCATACTCCTCGCCGACCTCTTCCAGGGGATGGTCTATGGCGCCGCCGTAGTGCAGGGTGAAGGTGCGGACCGAGGGGGGAAGAACGGCCGTGAAGGCTTCAAGCCCGGGGGAGCCGCCGTGGGAGCCGCTCTTCAGGATTCCGACGCCCGCAGTGGGGGAGGAGGGTGAGAGCCCTTCGTGGAGGGAGAAGGTCAGCGGCTTTCCGTCGCCGGCGAGGAAGGACTCCGGAACCGTGACGGTGTCGCTGACTCGGAGGCTGTGGGATACCGGATCAAGTACGACGGAGAGATCGTGGTGAATGATCTGCGCCCCCAGCGCCGCCCTCAACGGCAGGAACTGGAGGACGGCGAAGACAACCAGCCCGCAACAGGCCTTGTAATTGACCATTCAGCTCCTCGTTTCCTGCGATCCACAGGGATTATGGCAGATCGGCCTTTTCCCGATCAGGCTCATCCGGTTTGATGCCTGACCCGGTTGCCCCGGAGCAGTTTTTCATGCCGGCGAGGCGTCGCCCGAGCGGGGGTGCAGCACCGTCAGGGCTTCCAGTCCGCCGTGAATATGTTGAACTCCCTCGGCTGCGAGGAGTTGCGGGTGGAGCTGAAGATCAGCTTCCCGCCGTCTCTGGAGAACATGGGGAAGCTGTCGAAGCGGGCCCCGTACGTCACTCTCTCCAGGCCCGTTCCGTCGACGTTGACGATGTAGAGGGAAAAGGTCTTCCCCTCCGTGTCGTGCATGTTGGAAGAGAAGATGATCTGGCGCCCGTTGGGGTGCATGAAGGGGGACCAGTTGGCGTGGCCGGTGTCCGTCACCTGGACCTTTCCGGTGCCGTCGGCTCTCATGTAGTAGATTTCCGCGCGGGAAGGACGCATGAGGTCCCGCCGAAGGAGGCTCTCATAGTCGTCAAGATCCTTCCCCGGGGAGGGGTAGTGGCTGCGGTAGACGATGTGTCGGCCGTCCCAGGAGAAAAAGGGGCCGCCGTCAAAGCCCTTTCTGTCCGTCAGGCGCTTCACCCCGGAACCGTCGGCGTTCATGGTGTAAATATCCAGGTCGCCGTCCCTGACGGAGGTGAAGACAATTTTTCTCCCGTCCGGGGAATAGGCCCCCTCGGCGTCGTAGCCGGGCGTGTCGGTGAGGCGGGTGAGAGCGCCGCCGTCGAGAGGTGCGGTGAAGATGTCGTAGTGAGGGTACAGCTTCCAGACGTAGCCGCGGCTTCGGTCGGGCGGCGGCGGGCACTCGCTGTCGCCCAGGTGAGTGGAGGCGTAGAGGAAGCTCGTCCCGTCGGGGGAGAGAAAGGAGCAGGTCGTGCGGCCTTCGCCCGTGGAGAGGAGGCGCACGCCGTTTCCGCCGGCATCCATCAGGAAGATCTGGTCGCAGGCGTGCGAGCCGCGCGTGGCCTGGAAGATGATCTTCGATCCGTCAGCGGAAAAATACGCCTCGGCGTTCTGTCCCCCTGAGGTCAGCTGCGTCACATTGGAGAGCCGCGCTTCGCGGGGGTCGTGCAGGGCCCCGGCATCGGCGGCGGCCGCCGGGGAGAAAAGAAGGCTCACCAAGGCCCAGCCGGCGAAGAGAGCCGCCGCGCGCGGCCCGCGAACGGCCGTGCCGTTCCCCTGCTTGCGAAAAAATAAATTCCCTTTTTCCATCATCACCCTACTGTGCGCAGGGCGGAACTTTCAACGGCCCATCATCGTTCCCGCCCCGCATCCCGCCTGGATAGAGATATATGAGAGTGTATCCCCTGTCAACCACATAGCCGGAGGGGGGGGGCGTCTCTGGCCGGCCGTGTTGGCCGAAGGGCAAATAGTCTGTATAATACACGTGTCAACCAGAGAAAACCTGAATCGAATCCTGAGGGGCGGCCCAGACGCCGCACTGGTTTCGGGGACGGGATTTCCTTCCCGGGGAGAGCGGAAGTGACAGAAAAGGCTGTGGTGGAGAGAGAGAGGATTCGCGAGAGGCTGATCAGCGTTCTGGATATCGCTCCGGAACTCATGTCCATCTTTCTCGCCGACAGCCCGATTCACGTGAAGAGGACGAAAGCCCGCTCCTTTCTCTCGCGCCTCCTGACCGACACGTTCGAGGACAACCCGAAGATTCCGTCGCTGGAGTGGATCCTGACGCGCGACGCCATCGGCGTGCTGAGGAGAATATTTTCAGCCCGGAGCGAAAGGCTCGCCGGATTCAGCCTCGTCGAATACCTGAACGACATTCTCATCGGCGCCGGGGGCGTTGAAAAGCCAAGGCAGGGCTTTTTCGCAGAGCTCGAGCACCTGCTGAGAGGGGTCATGGGGAAGACCGGCGTCTACGCGGACCGCATTCCCGCCTTCGTCAGATACGAAGGGAAGAGAGCGGCCCGCCTGAGGTCGGAGGACCTTTCACGGATGGCCCGCCGGGCGAGAGAATTCATGAACCGCTACCCGTCCGGTCTCGATGAAAACGCGGTTGCCAGGAGGCGGAGAAACAGGGCACGGATCCTGGATTTCATGGGCGGCACCGTTGCGGACTGGAACAGCTGGAAGTGGCACACGCGGCACATCATCAGGGACGCGGAAACCCTCGCGTCGCTCATCGATCTGAGCACTGAAGAGAAGGAAGCGGTCCGACTCGCCCGTGAGAACCGCATTGCCTTCGGCGTCACGCCCTACTACCTCTCGCTCATGGATCGGCGCATCGGCGGGGGTCGCGACAGTGCCGTGCGGGCGCAGGTCATTCCCACGCTCCACTTTGTCGAGAAGATGAGGGAGCACCGGGACTGCGAGGAGTCGTCCATGGACTTCATGCTCGAGCGGGACACCTCCCCCATCGAGGGAATCACCCGCCGCTATCCTATGATCGCCATCCTGAAGCCGTTCATGACGTGTCCGCAGATCTGCGTCTACTGCCAGAGGAACTGGGAGATCGAGGACGTCCACTCCTTCCGGGCCGCCCTGCCGCGGGAGAAGCTCGAAAAGGCCCTGCGGTGGCTGGAGGAGACTCCCGAAATAAGCGAGGTCCTCGTGACGGGAGGAGACCCCTTTCTCCTCTCCGACGGCAAACTGGAGAAAATTCTCTCCCGCCTTGCCGGCATGGATCACGTGGAGAGAATCCGCCTCGGGACCAGGACCCCCGTCACTCTTCCGCAGCGCGTCACCGATTCACTGGTGGAGATGGTGAGCCGCTACCACCGCCCGGGGCGGAGGGAGGTCCTCGTCGTGACCCACTTCGAGCATCCCTACGAGATCACGGGGGACGCCGTCAGGGCGGTGCAGAAATTCCGGCGGAAGGGCATAGAGGTCTGCAATCAGCTCGTGTACACCTTTTTCAATTCGCGAAAATTCGAGGCCTCCGCGCTTCGCCACAAGCTGCGACTGGCGGGTGTTACCCCGTACTACACGTTCAACACCAAGGGCAAGGAGGAGACCGATGACTACCGGGTTCCCATCGCCAGGCTCATGCAGGAGCAGAAGGAGGAGGCGAGGCTGCTCCCCGGTTCGGTGCGCACCGACGAGATCGTCTTCAACGTCCCCGGGCTGGGGAAGAACTATCTCCGGGCGCTGCAGCACCACGACATCATCGCGGTCCTTCCCAACGGCCGGAGGGTCTACGAGTTTCACCCCTGGGAAAAGAAGCTCGCCCTTGCCGACACGTACGTCTACGAGGACGTTTCCATCCACGACTACCTGAGAAGACTGCATAAGTCCGGGGAAAACATCAGCCACTACAAGACGATCTGGTACTACTACTAGCCCGGATATTTCATGAACTCAGGGTTCACGCAAGAATAAGTTCACAGAATTCGCGCTCAGGTTCAGGTCGGATTTGGTCGATCTGATTGAGCGAAACCGCAGGAATAGCAGGGCTCTTTCGAGGATTTCGTGAATGAGGATCGGCCGAAGGCGGCCTGAAGATGAGATGCGAAAATGGGAAGTTATTCTTGCGTGAGCCCTTAGTTGCGAGAGCGTGGAGATTACGTAAGATCAAGGGCTTTTGCGCAGTTGAGCGGGTGAAGCTGTGCTGAAGCACGGCAAGGTCGTGAGACAGGAAAAGACCTTGAGATTGCGTGATATCCGCGCTCGCAGCAGATGGCTCATGAAATCTCCAGGCCAGCCTCGATGAAGCAGGGCGATATCTGGTTTTTTCTCTTCGCGCTGGGGGTCATTTTCTTTAACTGGCCCTTCCTCACCGTCTTCGAAGGATCCCTCGCGCTCGGTCTTTTCGTGCTCTGGGGCGTGTTCATCGCCGTCGCCGCCCTCCTCGGCGCCGGAGGCGGAAGGGACCGCAAACGCTGATGTTCCCGCGATGGTTTCTCCTGCTTGTCACCGGCGGCTACCTGAGCGTCCTCTTTCTCATCGCCTCCTACGCGGAGCGCAGAGGGCGGAGTGGACGCAGCATCGTCTCGAACCCCTACGTCTACTCCCTGTCACTGGCGGTCTACTGCACCTCATGGACCTTCTACGGGAGTGTCGGCAAGGCCGCCGTTTCGGGCCTCTCCTTTCTGGCCATCTATATCGGGCCCACTCTGGCCGCGCTGCTCTGGCCCGTTGTCCTGCGCAAGATTATCGGTATAGCCAGACAGCACCGCATCACCACTATCGCCGACTTCATCGGTTCCCGGTACGGCAACTCCATACTGCTGGCCGCCATCGTGACCGTCGTCGCCTCGGTGGGCATAACACCGTACCTGGGACTGCAGATCAAGGCGATCATCGGCACCTTCACCATCCTGGCGGGAGAGAGCAAGGGGAGCCTGGGAGCGGCGTGGATCATCACACTCATCATCGCCCTCTTCGCCACCATATTCGGCGTCCGGCGGCAGGACATCTCGGAAAAGCACGAGGGGCTGGTCTTCGCCATAGCTTTCGAGTCGATCGTGAAGCTCGCGGCGTTCCTGACGGTGGGACTCTACGTCACGTTCAGCCTCTTCGGCGGCTTTGGCGACATCTTCCAGAGGATAGAGGCCACGGAGTTCCGCAACCTCCTGGCCCTCGGCGAAGGGGCCCCGGTCGGCTACGCCCAATGGGCTTCGCTCACTTTTCTCTCCATGATGGCCATCATAGTTCTTCCGCGGCAGTTTCACATGGCGGTGGTGGAGAACTACGACCCGGAGCATGTCAGGAAGGCTGCCTGGCTCTTTCCCCTCTACCTGCTGCTGATCAACATATTTGTTCTTCCCGTAGCCTTCGGCGGGCTCCTCCTCGGGGGAAGCCCGAGCGGCGCGGACACCTTCGTGCTCACCATTCCCCTGGGGCAGGGGAAGAACTTCCTCGCCCTCTTCGTCTTCATCGGAGGGTTTTCCGCCGCCTCGGGGATGATCATCGTCGAGTCCCTCGCCATCAGCAACATGGTCATAAACAATATAGTCAGTCCGGCCATCTGGCGGTTCAACAGAATGCGGGGATTTTCCGTCATTCTCTCGAACGTGAAGCGGATCATAATCATGGCCTTTGTCTTCGTCGGCTACCTCTTCGCGGCGACTGTCGGCGAGTACTTCACCCTCGTGGACATGGGCCTCATCTCCTTCGTGGCCGTGAGTATTTTTGTGCCCTCCATAATCTTCGGACTCTACTGGAAGAAGGGGAACCGGTTCGGGGCCGTGGCGGGGACGGTGGGCGGCTTCGTGGTGTGGTGCTACACTCTCTTTCTGCCCGCACTGGTCACTTCCGGCATAATCGAACGTGAGGGTGTGGTCGGCAGGATCATGCAGTCCGAGCTGCTGAACCCGCATGCCCTTCTCGGCGTCAAGGGGCTCGACGAGTGGAGCCACGCTCTCTTCTGGGGGCTTCTCGTCAACGTGGGCCTCTACGTCGCCTTCTCCCTTCTCACGGGACAGACGGAGGAGGAGGAGAGCAAGGCCCTTTCCTTTGTCGAGTCCTACGAGCCGA
>JAUWCW010000012.1 GCA_030609125.1 Candidatus Rokuibacteriota bacterium | reverse complement strand
TCACCTTTTCGCTCCTGCGCGACGAGAGGGGCCAGGTTTCGGGCGTGATCTGCTCTTTCCAGGACCTGACAAGGATCAGAAAAATGGAAGAGCAGATACGGCGCTCGGACCGGCTGGCGGTGGTGGGAGAGCTGGCGGCGGGCATGGCGCATGAAATCCGCAATCCCCTGGCCTCGCTGAGCGGCTCCATCCAGCTGCTGTCGGAGGAACTGGTGCTGGAGGACACCAGCCGGGAGCTGATGGAGATCGTCAACCGGGAGGTGTCGCGGCTCAATGCCCTTATCACCGACTTTCTGCATTTCGCCAGCCCCAGGCCCCTGCAGCTCAAGGAGGTGGACCTGGTCGAGGCCCTCCGGGAGACGGTGACGCTCCTGGAGCAGTCCTCCGGGCCCGAATACCGGGTCGAGCTGATCGAGCCCGGGGACGGCAGCTGTCGGGCCCAGGTCGACCCGATGCTGATGAAGCAGGTCTTCTGGAACTTCTCCCGCAACGCCATCGAGGCCATGACGGAGGGAGGAGAGCTGACCATAACCATCGAGCGGGCTCCGGTGGAGAGCGGGAGGGGGGACGTGGCCGACAACCTGTCCATCTCCTTTGCCGACACGGGCATGGGGATAGCGCCCCACGAGATGGAGAAAGTCTTTACCCCGTTCCACTCTACCAAGGAGCACGGCACGGGGCTGGGGCTTGCCATAGTCTTTAAGATTGTCGAAGCCCACAGGGGTCGCATCGAGGTTGAGAGTCACGTCGGCAGAGGGACGACCTTCCGGATCCGTTTTCCCGTGCGCCAGGGTGTGACCGCCCTCGCGCCGCTGTCGACGGGGGAGGTGACATGAGCGGCCCAACCAGGATTCTCGTTGTCGATGACGAAAAGAGCATGCTGAAGGTTCTCACCATCATGCTGCGCAAGGAGGGGTGCGAGGTGGAGGCGGCGGGCAGCAGGAAGGAGGTCGAGAGCCTTCTGCAGTCGAAGGAGTTCGACCTTCTCATAACGGACATGAAGATGCCCGACATGTCCGGACTGGACGTGCTCAACCTGGCCAGGGAGAAGAGACCCGACACGAGGATGGTAGTCATGACCGCCTACCCCTCGACGGACACCACCATCGAGGCCATCCAGAAGGGCGCCCTGGACTACATCACCAAGGAAGGGGACTACCTCGAAAAAATCCGCCGCATCGTTCGGGAGACGGCAAGCAGAGCCGCCGAGCGGCCGGCTTCACCGGCGTTGCTGGAGGTCAAAACGGAGTACCGGACGGACCACATCATCGGTGACAGCCCGGCCATGATCGAGATCTGCAAGGTCATCGGCAGGGTTGCGGGCCGAAAGAGCACGGTTCTGCTCAGCGGCGAGAGCGGCAGCGGCAAGGAGCTGGTGGCGAGGGCCATCCACTACCACAGCCCCCGGCGGGACCGCCCGCTGATAGGGGTGAACTGCGGCGCCCTGACGGAGACGCTCCTTGAGAGCGAGCTCTTCGGCCACGTCAAAGGGGCTTTTACCGGTGCCGTGGCCGACAAGAAGGGCCTCTTCGAGGCTTCCAGCGGGGGCACGTTCTTCCTGGACGAGATCGCCGACACCACCAAGGCGGTCCAGGTCCGGCTCCTTCGCGTCCTCCAGGAGGAGCGGGTGAGGCGCGTGGGCGACAGCCGCGACCTCGAGGTTGATGTCCGTATCATAGCCGCCACGAACCAGGACCTGCCTTCCCTCATGCGGCGGAACCTCTTCCGGGAAGATCTGTTTTTCAGGCTCAACGTGATCCCCATTCATGTTCCCGCGCTGCGGGAGAGAAAGGAGGACATACCCAAGCTGGCGAAGTACTTCGTGAGCAAGTACTGCCACGCCGCGGCGCAGCCCGCCATGGTAGTGCTCCCGGAGGCGATGGAATCCCTGGTGAGCTACCGCTGGCCGGGGAACGTTCGAGAGCTGGAGAACGTCATGGAGCGCGTTGTCGCCATGGAAACGGGGCAGAGTATCCCCCTCGGCGCCCTGCCGGATTTCGTCAGGGAAGGGGCTCCCCCGTTGCAGGAGACCCCGTTGGAGGTGCCCGACATCCCGCCGGAAGGACTGAAGCTCGAGGAAGTGGTCGAGGGCTACGAGAGGGAGCTGATTCTCAAGGCCCTCCGGATGTCGGGAAACAGGAAGTCCGAGGCGGCGAAGCTTCTCGGACTGTCCGCCCGCTCCTTCCGCTACCGGTCAGAAAAACATGGGCTGTGAGGGGACGGGAGACAGTACCCAGTACCCAGAAGACAGAAGACGACTCCTGGCTCCTGATCCCTGACTCCCTCCATTGTTCCTTTCCTTCCCGAAAAGGTAAAATCCTTCACACCCATGCAGAAAGAAAGAAAAGACTACCCCTGGATAACGGGCCTGCTTCCGGCGCTGGCGGCGGGGCTGGCGGCGCGCATCTGGTACTTCCTGGACCTGAGGGCGCAGCCGTTCTTCGGTTATCCCCTCGTCGACTCTCTCACCTACGACCGGCTGGCGCGGCAGATTCTCGCCGGCGGGGGAGGGGAGGCATTCTTCCGCCCCCCCCTGTACCCGTTCTTCCTCTCCACTCTTTACTCCGGGGCGGGAGCGGGCCAGGTCCCGGTGGTCTGGGCGCAGTTCGCCCTGGGCCTGGCGGCGGTGGTCCCGATCTACCTGCTCGCGTGCCGATGGTTCGGAAAGGCGCCGGCGGCACTGACGGCGTGGGTAACCGCTCTCTACCCGCTGCGTCTCTTCTTCGAAGGGGAGATCCTGGCCGTCACCCTCTTCGGTTTTCTCCTCGCCTGGGGGACGTGGTTCTTCTGGACGGGCAGCGAAGAGAACTCGCTGCGCCGCCTGCTCTGGGGCGGTCTTGTTCTCGGGCTTGCTCTTCTCACCCGGCCGAACTTTCTTCTGGCAGTGCCTTTTCTCTTTGGCGGGGTGCTTCTGCAGCGCGGAGGCGAGGGCGGAATGCGGAGAAAGCTCGCCGCCTCCGTGGCCGTCCTGGCCCTCACTGTTGCCCCCGCCGCCGTGCACAACTGGTCTGCCGAAAAAAGCCTGATCCCCGTGGCCGCCAACGGGGGCATCAATTTCTTTCTCGGCAACCGGCCGGGGGCAACGGGTGAAACACCGCTGCCGCCGGGCCTGCTCTGGCAGGACACGGTGCAGGAACCCCTCCGGGCAGGCCTGACGGGGCTGGCCGAGCAGGACCGGTACTGGTGGGACCGCTCCGTCGAGGCCGTAGCCGGGGACCCCGTCCGCTGGGTCCGGCTTCTGTCGAGAAAGGCCGTTATCTTCTGGAACGCCTTCGAGTCGAGCAACAACAAGGACCTCGACCACTTCACCGCCGTTTCCCTGCCGGTCAGATACTACCGCGGCTGGTTCGGGGCGCTTTTCTGTCTGGGCTGCGCCGGTCTTGCCGCCTCTCTCCGGCGGCGCGGCGCCCTGATGATCGGCGCCCTGATGACGGGCTACTGGATGGCTGTTTCGCTCTTTTTCATCACCGCCAGGTACCGCCTTCCCCTCGTTCCCTTTCTCGCCATCCTCGCCGCGGTGGGGGCCGTCGAGGCGGTCGGGAGAGTCCGCGCGCGGAACGCGAGGGGGTTGGCCGTGATGGCTGTGGCAGCGGCGGCAGCGGCAGCGGCTGTCTTCCCCCCCTGGTTTGTCAGCGGGGAGAAGAGGATCGATCCCGACTTCCAGATGGGCCAGATATTTCTCAGCCGGGGAGAGCCGGAAAAAGCCGAGGAGCACCTTCTCAGGGCGGCGGCCCGGGGCGGCGACCCGGATGTCCTCAATTCGCTCGGGGCCGCCCGGTTTGCGAAGCAGGACTGGCAGGGGGCGGAGGAGCATTACCTGGCGGCCCTTGCGATCGGGGAGTTCTCGGAAATATACTTCAATCTTGGCGTGGTGAACGAGAAGATGGGGCCTTCCCGCAGGCAGGAGGCGATTCGCGTCTACCGCCGGTCCCTGGAGAGGAACCCCCTTGAAGCAAGAGCCAGGGCGAACCTGGAATACCTCCTCGGACACTCCCGGCCGTGAGCGTCGTTCCCCTCTGGTTCGTTCTGGCGCTGCTGTGCGCCCTCTCATGGTCGGCTGCCGACGCATTCTCGAAGGCGGCCCTTCGGGAGCATTCCCCCGGGACGGTGATGTGGGTCCGGTGGGGCTACGCCCTGCCGCTGCTGGCGCTGGCGGCCTCGATGCGTTCCGTCCCGCCGGTGGATCCGCGTTTCTGGGCTGTTCTCGCTGCCGGCGTTCCCCTTGAGATCGCGGCGGGACTCCTCTACCTCCATGCCCTGAAGGTGTCGCCCATGTCCCTGGCGCTCCCCTTTCTTGCCTGGACGCCTGTCTTCACCGCCATGATCTCGCTCGCGGTGCTGGGAGAGATACCCGGGCTCTCCGGGGCCGCCGGCATCGGCCTGGTCGCCGCGGGATCCTTTCTGCTCGCCTGGGAGGGAAAGGGCGGAGCGGCGGATCTCTTCCAGTCCTTACGGAGGGAGAAGGGGGTCCTCTGCATACTGGCCGTGGCGCTCATCTACAGTCTCACCTCGGCCCTGGGTAAACTCGGTGTCAGGTACTCGTCGCCGTCATTTTTCGGCTTCACGTACGCCCTGTTCGTTACGGCGGCGTACACGGTCCTGCTGGCCTGGAGGAGAAGGGGTGGTCTCCTGTCGTCCCTGAGGCCCAACCGCTCGTTCCTGGCGGTGGGGGCGGCGGCGGGCCTGATGATAGCCTTTCATTTTGCCGCCATAGAGCTCACGCAGGTGGCCTACATGATTTCTGTCAAGCGCAGCAGTCTGCTCTTTTCCGTCCTGCTGGGAAGGCTCTTTTTCGGTGAGCGGCAGACGGGGAGGCGGTTTCTCGGGACGGCGGTCATGTGTGCCGGGATGCTCCTGATCGTCGTCGAGGATTGAACCCCCGTGGAGATGTTCAGCGCCCTGCGGCACAGGAACTTCAGGCTCTTCTGGACATCCCAGTTCGTGAGCCAGACAGGAACGTGGATGCAGTCTCTCGGGCGGGGGTGGCTCGTTCTGGAGCTGACGGACAAGCCGTTCTGGCTCGGGGCGGTGGGGGCGGCGGGGACCCTTCCCATTCTCCTCTTCGCCCTTGCCGGCGGAGTCGTGGCCGACCGTTTTCCCAAGCGGTCGGTCCTGATGTACACCAACGGCCTGTCGACGGTGATAACCCTCGTGCTGGCCGCTCTCACCCACGGCGGGCTGGTGACGGTGTGGCAGGTGATGGCCCTGGCCTTTCTTCTCGGAACGGTGAAGGCCGTGGAAATGCCCGCCCACCAGTCCTTCGTGGTCGAGATGGTGGGCAAGGAGGACCTGATGAACGCCATTGCGCTTAACTCCTCCGCCTTCAACACCGCCCGCGTTCTCGGCCCCGCCGTCGCCGGCCTTGTGGTAGCCACGGCGGGAATAGCGGCCTGCTTTTATCTGAACGCCGTCAGCTACGTGCCGGTCATCGTCGCCTTCTGGCTCATGCGGAAGCTGCCTCCCCTGCCGGCCAGGGCCGCCCGCTCCGTCGGCCAGGACCTGCGCGAAGGTCTGCGGTTCGTGAGGGGGGAGAGACGGGTCCAGGCGCTGGTGGCCCTGGTGGCGGCGGCGAGCTTCTTCGGCTTCCCCTTCCTGACGATGATGCCCGTCTTCGCCAGGGACGTTTTCCACGTCGGCCCGGGGGGCCTGGGAGGGCTGCTCGCCCTGAGCGGGGGAGGATCGGTTGCGGGGGCGCTTATCCTGGCGGCCCGGTCGGGCAGAAGCGGCAAGGGGAAGCTGGCCGTGACGGCGGGACTCACCTTCGCCGCCTCGCTTATCCTCTTCGCCCTCTCGCCGGGACTTGCCGTTGCCTCTCTCGCTCTGGTGGCCGCCGGCTGGGGGATGGTGACTCTCATAGCCCCCGTGAACACCCTTGTTCAGTCCATCGTTCCCGACGAATTGAGAGGCCGGGTCATGAGCCTCTACAGCCTCGTTCTGCTGGGGATGATGCCCCTCGGGAACATCCTGGTGGGATCGCTGGCGCAGGCGATCGGTACGCCCGCCGCAGTGGCGCTCTCGGGCGGGGCCCTGGGAATATCGATCGTGGCGGTGACGCTCCTGCGCCCGGAAGTTCTGAGACTGTAGTGCGCTGGAAGGCCCGGATCAGACTATTCGGCAGATCTGGGGCAGGATGCGGTCCTGGATCTCAAAGAGGTACTCGCCGGTCCGGCATTGGCATTCCGAGGCCGAACACGAGCGCCGGCGCAGGTTGTAGTACGTCAGGTGCCGTCGAAGGTCTTCAACGGTGTCGATCTCGTACCACTCGGGCAGCCGGCGGACCCTCATGCCGAGCTTCCTGGCCTGCCGCAGGACCCTGCTGCCGAGTTGGGGGGTGTCCCAGTCCACGTCATGGAAAAGTTCCCGGTGCCACCGGCGGAGGCCGACGAGGTAGAAGCCGTCGCGCTCGCTCGGGCCGTACACCATCTCCGCTCTCCCCGAGGCCAGAATGTCGGAGGCCTGGTTGAGGAGACAGATGGGCAGGTCGGGAGAGTCGCTCTTGAGGACGAGCACGCGTTCGTAGCCCTCCTGCATGAGCCGCTCGAAAATTCCCGCCAGCCGATGCCCCATTTCCGCTTCGGGCTGGGAGAAGAGCCTGAACGGGGGAGGGACGATCCCCCTGAAAGCCTCCCCGTCTCCCTCGGGAGAATAGGCGAGGAAAAAGTCCACCCCCTCCACGTCCTGTGTGGTCTCGCAGGTGTCGGCAAGAAAGCGCCCGTAAAGGGCGGCGCTCTGCGAGTCGGTGAGATGGGGGTGAAGAGAGGTCTTGACCATGCCGGGAAGCGGCACCCGGGCGCACACCACCAGGGCCCCTTTCATGGAAGGCGATGCTTCAGATCTTGAAAACATGAACGACACTCTACCTCAACGGCTGGGTGAAAGCAAGAGATTCGTGTTTATCATCGGGAGGTTACGGAGGAAGTGATGTGAAAATTCTCACACTTTCCCGGGCCTCTCAAATCTTCCTGCCAAGGGCCGCCATGGCGAGCTTCCGCCGGACGTAGGCGAGCTGGCGCTGGAGGGGGATTTCCTTGGGGCAGAGGTCCTCGCACGCCATGAGACCCATGCAGCCGAAGATCCCCTCGTCGGTGCCGACGACCTCGAAGAAGCGCTCGACCCCGCGGTCATCGCGGGGATCGATCATGAAACGCGAGATGCGCAGGAGGGCGGCGGCGCCGACGAAGTCCTCCCGAATGTTCGCCGTCCCGCAACCGGCGATGCAGCAGCCGCACTCGATACACCGCTCCAGCTCATGGATCTCAAGAGCCGTCGAGTTGTCCATCCTCTCTTCCGGATCGTGAGGGTTGAAAGGCTTGTCCGTGTGAATCCAGGATCCGGTCTGTTCCGCCACCCGGCGGAACCAGCTGCCGGTGTCGACGGCGAGGTCGCCGATCATCCGGAAGACCGGGAGGGGATGGAGCGTGATGGAGGAGGGGAGGGTGCTGGTGAGCGTCTTGCACGCCAGCCCGGGACGCCCGTTGATGAGCATGCCGCAGCTGCCGCATATGGCGGCCCGGCAGACGAAGTCGAACTTCAGCGTCGGGTCCTGCTCTTCACGGATGAGGTTGAGGGCTATGAAAAGAGAAAGGCCATCCACCTCCCGGAGGCGGTACTCCTGCATGCGCGGTTCGATCTCCGTCACGTTCGGATCGTAGCGGAAGACGTGGAAGGTCAGTTCCCTGCTCATGGCGCCGCCCCTCCCGTGTGACTCCCGTGGCTCGTCATTCCGACTCCAGCCTTCTTGTGTCCGTCGCCTCCCCGTATCCCCGGTCCCCGGGGGGAAGCTCGGTGATCGTCACCTTCTCGTACTCGAGACGGGGCAGATCGCTCCCCTCGGACCGGAAGGCGAGGGTGCGCTTGAGCCAGTTCTCATCGTCCCTCCGGGGGTGGTCCTCACGGAAGTGGCTTCCCCGGCTCTCGGTCCTCTGCAGCGCGCCGAAGGTGATGGATAGGGCCAGCCGGAGCATGCCGGGCAGCCGAAGGGCCGCCGAGAGCTCGGGGGACGAGGCGCCTGCCCCGCTGCCCTGCAGGGAGAGGTTCCGGGAGCGATCGAGCAGTTCGGCGAGCTTGTCCACGCCCTTTTGCAGGGAGTCGGCGTGGCGGAAGATGGGAACGTGATCCATAAGGGTCTCTTCCATCCGGCGGCGCAGATCGAAGACGCTTTCGCCGCCGGTCTTTTTCATGAGGGCGCTGATGCGCCCCTGCTGGCGGGAGATTTCCGCGGCGGCGACACCGGTGAGAATGGAGACCTCCGTACCCTCCAGATACTCCGTCACCTTTTCCCCGACGATCTTCCCGGCCACAATTGTTTCCGCCAGGGAGTTGCCCCCCAGGCGGTTGAACCCGTGCAGGTCCCAGCAGGCCGTTTCCCCGGCGGCGAAGAGCCCGGCGAGCCCGTAGGCCGCACCGTCGGTGTTGGTCCGCACCCCTCCCATGCTGTAGTGCTGTGTCGGCCTCACGGGGATAAGGCTCCGGACCGGGTCGATGCCGAGGAAGTTCTCGCAGATCTCCTTCACTTCCCGCAGGTAGGTCGATACGTGCTTTTCTCCGAGATGGCGGATGTCGAGCCAGAGGTGAGGTCCGAAGGGCGACTCCACTCCGAGTCCCCGCCGTATGTGCTGGGTCATGCGGCGGGAGACGACGTCCCGGGAGGCGAGCTCCTTCCGGGCCGGCTCGTATTCCGGCATGAACCGGTGTTTGTTCCTGTCCAGGAGATAGCCCCCGTCACCCCGGCAGCCCTCGGTGACGAGTATGTCCGTCGGCACGATCCCGGTGGGATGAAACTGAACCGCTTCCATGTTGCCCAGGGGGACAACCCTCGTCTCCTGGGCGATGGCCATGCCGGAGCCCTCGCAGATGACGGCGTTGGTCGAAGCCCCGTAGATCCTGCCGTAGCCGCCGGTGGCCAGCACCGTCGCCCGGGCGAGGTAAGCCTGCAGGGAACCGTCGATGAGGTTGCGTACCACCGCGCCGCAGCAGCGCTGACCGTCGTGGATGAGGGAAATCGCCTCGCGGCGGTCGTGGACAGTGACCCCCAGTTTGACCACCACGTTGTCCATGGTGTAGAGGAGAGAGTGTCCCGTGGCGTCCGAGACGTAGGTGGTGCGCCACTTCTGGGTGCCCCCGAAGTCGCGGGCGGTGATGAGCCCCTCCTTCTCGGAAATGTCCTCGATCTCGAGGCCGCCGGGAAGCCGCTTCTTTCCCGCAATCACCCGGTTCCAGGGGACGCCCCAGGCTGCCATCTCACGGACGGCGACGGGGGCTGTCTCGACGAAGAGGCGCGCCACGTCCTGCTCGCACCCCCAGTCCGACCCCTTCACCGTGTCGGTGAAGTGAATGTCCGGATTGTCCCCCAGTCCCATGGCGCAGTTGCCCAGGGCGGCCTGCATTCCCCCCTGGGCGGCGCTGGAATGGGAGCGCCGCGGCGGAACGAGGCTGAGAATGACAACGTCGTGTCCGGCGGCGGCGGCCGTCACCGCCACCCGCTCCCCGGCCAGGCCTGCGCCGACGACCAGCAGGTCCGTCTGTACCATACGCATCAGCCCGCGCCTCCCAGATAGCGGAACATCACCAGTGCCGCCAGGCCGAGAAGAAGGAAGAGAGCGCTTATGACCTCGAAGAGCAGGCCTGACCTTCTCCGCGGTGGCCAGCCCCACTTGACGGCCAGGCGGTAGAGGCCTATCCCGGCGTGCATCTCACCGAGAAAGAGCAGGGCGATGTAGAAGACAAACTGCGGCCACTGGCCTACGCGGTGGATGCTCAGGGAGGCCCCGATGGGCCAGGCCGAGAGCACCACCCAGAAGTGAATGGACCCCAGCAGAAGTATGGCCATGCCGCTCACCGCTTGAAAGAGCCAGGTCCAGGTGTCCCGGTGGGCCAGGAGGCCCGCGTGCCTCCAGATGATGCGCTGCTCCCGGTAGGCGAAAGGTATCTTGCGGGCTGCCAGGAGAAAATGCATGAAGAAGACGACGATCAGGGGCGGAATGCCGGTGAAGGAGAGGTAGTACGTGTCCAGGGCGTGGGCGATGCCGTCAAAGGCCCCGGCTCCGAGGAATATGGTGGCGACGAAGACCATGTGCATCCAGAGAAAGAGCGCGAGGGCCAGACCGCTGCACGCCTCGAGGATGTCAAGGATGGCCGCTGTCCGGCGGCTGCGAAAGAGTACCTGCTGGAGGATCAAGGTGAGCCGTCCCTTGCTGACAAGATCTACCCTCCAATTCTAGCTGAGTATAGAAGAAATAAGCAACTTTTCGTATTCAGCGCCTCACCGGGGCGCTGGGGCCGCTGAACGGCGGGGCGCCCTGGAAGCCGCACGACATTGTAGCCCATGGGGCGGAAAAAGGAAGTGGTATTGGAGCATCAAAGAAGATAAACTACAGCTACCAACCGGGAGTATCGGCCCAGGCGCGCACTGTCCGGGAATCAGTGCGCAGCGAACGAACAAAAAGCGGCAGCAGGAGGCGATTATGGGACTTATGTTCGACCCGAGTGAAGTCTTTCAGATAGCCGTGAGGATCGAAGTGAACGGCGAACGGTTCTACCGCGAGATGGCGGGCCGGCTGGATGACGAAAAAGTGAAGACGCTCTTTTCCTTCCTTGCCGACGAGGAAATAAAGCATCGCCGGTTCTATGAGGCGATCCTTGCGAAGAGTGAGCCCTTCGAGCCCGAGGAGGGCTATCCGGGAGAGTATTTCGACTACCTTCGCTCGTACGCCTCGGGCGTCATCTTCAGCCAGGAGGCCTTCGAGGAGAAACTGGAGGGGATCCGGGGGGCGTCGGAAGCCCTCGATTTTGCCATCGGTGTGGAGTGGGACTCGATTCACTTCTACCAGGAGCTCAAAGGTCTGGTCCCGGAAAGCCGGCGGGAGCAGCTGGATGCGCTGATTGACGAGGAGAGAAGGCATTTTGTGCAACTGACGAAACTGAAGAGGGAAAGAACGGCGTGACCGGTGCGGCTGTCCGGCCGGGATGGAGGAAGCAATGGGAGATCTGAACAAGGAAATCATAGAGATTGCCAGGGAGGCGATTCGCCTCGAGATCAAGGGGAGAAACTTCTTCCGTCTCGCCGCGGAGGTCACGCAGAGCGACCTGGGAAAGAAGATGTTCGAGAAGCTGGCCAACGACGAGATCGAACATCTCAAGGTCTTCGGAGAGATGTTCACCGAGGCCACCGGGGGCGTGGAGTGGAAGCAGTTCGTCAGAGGTGAGGAGAAGGAGACCTCCGCCATCATCGAGGGCCTGAAAGAACGGATGAGCGGTGCGGGCAAGGAAAAGGGGGCCGGCGACCTGGAGGCGATCCGGATCGGCATGGAGCTGGAGCGAAAGGCCATCGACTTCTTCTCCGGCCTCGCGTCGGCGAGCATCTCATCCGAGGCGAAAGAGATCGCGGAGAAGATCCGCGAACAGGAGGAAGGCCACTACGATCTTCTGCAGGCGCAGTACGACTCGGTCCACAATTCCGGCTTCTGGTTCGACGTAGCCGAATTCAGGCTGGACGGGGAGTATTAGCCCGAAAACTGCTCACGGAGCCGGGCAGGACAGAATGCCTCTGCTCTATTTCCCCGTCCTGGTTCTGTCCGTCGCCGTTCTGGCCTGGCAGGCGCAGTACCTCGACTTCGTCGTCGACGATGTCTTCATTCCCCTGCGCTACGCCGGAAACCTCCTTGCCGGCGAGGGGATGGTCTTCAACCCCGGCGAGCGCGTCGAGGGATACACCGACTTTCTCTGGGTGCTGCTCAACGCGCTGCTGCTGAAGCTTCCCGTCAACCCTCTGGCGGCCGTTCGGGCCCTTGCCTTCGCCTGCGGCGTCGCTCTTCTGGCGACGACACCCCTTCTCTACGGCCGTTTTCTCAGCCGCCGCCGCGGTGTCGCCCTGCTGCTGGTGGCTCCCCTCATAGCCCTGAGCACGCCGGTGGCACTCTGGTCCTCGGCGGGCATGGAGACTTCCCTTTTCTGCCTCCTCGTGACGGCCGGCCTCCTTCTCTCCCTCGGCGAAGGGGTGTCGATTGCCGCCGCCGCTGTGTGCCTGCTGCTTGCGTCTCTCACGAGGCCCGAAGGGCATCTCTTTGCGGCACTGGCTCTGGCCGGAATTCTCTGGAGAAGAAAAGGCGAGGGCCGACCGCTCGTGGATCGAACGGTGCTGTCGGCGGCCGTGCTCGCCGGCGCGGTGCTTCTCGCCTACCACGGGTGGAGACTCTGGTACTTCGGTCACCTTCTGCCGAACACCTTCGCCGCCAAGGTCGGGTCCGGAGAAGATCAGCTGCTGCGGGGTCTTAGCTACGTGGGGGATTTTTTCCGCTCCGGGGGCTCGGCGCTGCTCCTTCTCCCCCTCTGGCTGCTCTTCTCCCGCCGCGGTGATCGCGGAGTGCAGACTCTGATGGCCGTCACCGCGATCTACGTATCGTACGTCGTCCTCGTCGGGGGCGACAGCATGCTCGCTCACCGTTTTATCGTGCCCGTCCTTCCCGTCTGGCTCTGCCTGGCCGTGGCGGCGCTGGAGGACGCGGGTGTCTCCCTGGAGAAGAGAATCCGGCCCTCACTGATCGCTGCACTGGTGGTCGCGGCGGGGCTTGTGCTCGGTGGACTTTCCCTCAAGACGGGAGACGGGGAGTTCATGGAGGAGGTACGACGGCGCTCCGGCGCCGTCCGCCGCTGGGTGGAAGTGGGAAAAAGGCTCGGCCGACGCCTGCCGCCGGAGACCCACATCGCCCTCGGGGCGGTGGGGGCGATTCCCTACTACTCAGGCTTCAGGACGACCGACCTTTTCGGCCTCACCGACCCGGTCATCGCGCGGACCCCGTCGGCGCAGATGGGGCGGGGCTTGGCCGGTCACGAGCGGTCGAATGTCGGCCGCGTCCTGGAGCGGAGGCCCGACTACATCCTGAGCTACGTGGTGCTCACGGACGTGCCGCTTGAGCGCGACGAGCTGGGCCTGCTCTTTCGGGGGACGCCGGCGGAGAGAGACCTGTGGGGCTCGGCGGAGGTGCACCGCCTCTACCGGCCCGCCTCGTTCAACCTGGACGCGGGCTACCTGAACGTCCTGGCCCGCCGCGACGGAGGGGGAAACCCATGACGGAGTACTTCGGGAGCCACACCGTGCTCGGGCGTTTGCCTGGCCTTGCCAGCGCATCGAACCTGTCCTTTCCCTTTCCGACATGGTATAAAAGCGAAATCGAGCGACTTGCGGGAAGCCCGACTCCGGAAGAGGCTGCGAACATAAGGTTCGAGGAAAACGGGGGAGAAACATGAAACTGACCCAGAAGATCAATCTCGCTGTGTTTTGCCTGCTTGTGCTGAGCTCCCTTTTCGTGGGGATCTTTTTCGCGGGGTCCTTCCGCGACCTGCGGGGGGAGACCTACCGGTGGTTCGACGAGGGAGCACGCCAGCTTGCCGTCACCATCGGCAACCAGGCCAAGGAGGCCGTCGGCTACTTCGATTACGGGTCCATCGAGAAGTCCATCGCGAAGCAGGTCGCCGAGGACCCGAACCTGCTCTACGTCCACGTCGCCTTCGACGAAAACTTCTCCGACTCCCGGGAGGCCGGAACTCCCGGCACCACTTCGTTCCGTCCTTACGTCGTCGAAATCATGGAGGGCGAGAAGGCCGTGGTGAAGACCACCATCAACTACAGCACAGCCGTAGTCGAGAAGAAGCTTGGGGCCGTTGTCTGGCGCCTGGTCATCGGCTCCGGCATTGCCCTCTTCGTCCTCATGAGCCTGCTTTACGTCCTCGTGAGACGTTTCGTGAGCCGCCCCCTCATCCGCCTCGTGGAGTACGCCGAGGTCACGGCCAACGGGGACCTGACGTTGTCAATCGACCTCGACTCCACGGACGAATTCGGCACTCTTGCCGCCACCCTGAACAAGATGAGCGTTAATCTGCGTGCCATGATCGAAAAGGTGAGCCGCTCCTTCGACGATCTTGAGAGGGTGTCGGGGGACATCACCGACGTCTCACATCTCGTTGCCGAGGGATCGTCCGGCCAGACAAGCGCGGTCGACACGGTCTCCTCTTCCATCGAGGAGATGAACTCGAGCATCAAGTCCGTGGTAGAGAGCGTGGAGAAGCTTTACGATCTCGCCGGCGAGAGCTCGTCCTCGATGCTTGAAATGTCCGCCTCCGTCGAGCAGGTGGCCGGCAACGCCGAAGGTCTTTCCAGTGCGGTGGAGACAACTTCCTCCAACCTCGACAAGATGTCGGGCTCGATCCGCACCGTCGCCGACAACACCGGACGTCTGACAGAGATGGTGACGAGCGCTTCCTCGGCCATCTCCGAGGTCGAGGCGACGGTAGGGGAAATCGAGCGCAATTCGGGGCAGAGCTACGAGCTCTCCCTTGCGGCGGCCGGCACCATGAACGGCAAGGGTCTGGAAGCTCTGGGGAGAACCGCCGAGGGTATGCGTGAGATAAGCCGGAGCATCGGAGGCGCGGCGGATGTCGTCCGCACCCTTGAGGCCCGGTCACACGAGATCGGCAGCATTCTCGACGTTATTAATGACGTCAACGACCAGACCAATCTCCTGGCGCTCAACGCCGCCATCATCGCCGCCCAGGCCGGGGAACACGGCCGGGGATTCGCGGTGGTGGCTGATGAGATCCGCGAGCTCTCGGCGCGCACGGCCTCATCGACCGAGGAGATCAAAAAGATCATCTCCAGCGTTCAGGAGGAGTCCCAGAACGCGGTGGTGGCCATGGAAGACGGAACACGAAGGGTGAAAGCCGGGGAGAAGATCGTCGCGGATCTCGACGTTACGCTTCGGCAGGTTGCGGAGGACTCGGAAAAGGCCTCCTCGGCTTCACGCGGCATCGCCCAGTCCACGAAGGAGCAGTACAAGGGGATCCGCCAGATTGCCGTTTCGGCCGAGGCGATCAGCGAAATGTCCCAGGAAATAGCCGCCGCGACCCGAGGACAGTCGGAGGACACCACCCGGATAATTGAATCAGCCAGGCAGATGCGTGAGCTGGCGGAGCAGACGAAGAAGTCGACCGCCGAACAGGCCAAGGGGATCAAGATTACCAGCAAGGGCAGCGAGGAGTCGGCCCGGCTCGCCCAGCAGGTTCTGGACGCCGCCCGCGAGGAGGCGAAGGGGAGCGGGCTCATTGTGCAGTCCGTCGGGTCGATCCAGGAAATCACGAAAAAGAACGAGCAGGCCGTCAAGCGCCTCGACGGGATGGTCAGCATCCTTGCCGAACAGTCGAAACTCCTCAAGCAGGAGATCCGACGCTTCAAGATCGTGGAAGAGGCTGAAGAAGACCAGGGTTAACCCTGACCCGTTCCATCCCCAGGCGTGTCAATGTACCGGCGGATCGCCTCTTTCCTATTTCCCGCCTTGACATGTTCTCCACATGCAAGTATCTTTAGCACATGAGCAAGATGATCCAGATGCGAAACGTTCCTGACGAGCTGCACCGGACCCTCAAGGCACGCGCGGCCCTGGAGGGGAAGAGCCTTTCGGACTACCTCATCAGCGAGATCCGTCTCATTGCCGACCGGCCTGCTCCTGCCGAGATGCGCCGGAGACTCGACGGCAGGGCGCCGGCGAAGGTCTCACGGCCCCCGGCCGATCTCGTCCGTGAGGAGCGCGACGATCGTTGATCGTCCTTGACGCCTCTGCTCTCATCGACCTCCTGCTGCGCCTTGATGGCGCGGAGATGATCGGAGATCGGGTGTTTGCCCCCGGCCGGAGCCTGCACGTTCCCCACCTTGTTGACCTTGAGGTGGCACAGGTTCTGCGGCGGTACGTGCTGCAAGGAGAGGTTGCGGAAGTCAGGGCGGAAGAGGCGTTCGATGACCTGGCCGCCCTTCGCCTGCAGCGGTATCCACATGATGTATTTCTTCCCAGGATCTGGGAGCTTCGTCATGCCGTCACGGCCTATGACGCTGCCTATCTTGCTCTCGCCGAGGCGCTTGATGTGCCTCTTCTTACCAGGGACAGGCGTCTTGCCGGAGCCGGAGGACATCGGGCAACGATTGAACTTGTCTGATGGCGGGTTGCCGATCCCTGCACGCGACGAGGAACTCACCACCGCTTAGAACCCATCCCGAAGCCGCTCGCGGGCCGTGGCCATTCGGGGGTTTTCTGCCCCGCGTCTCGACTGACAGCCCCCTTTTTTCCAGGACGTCGGAGATGTCCCTGAGGATTTCCTCTGGCTGAACTTCCGTATGATGAAGGATGCTATCCACGGCCATGTGACCTTCAGTCGTTGAATGCTTCCCGCAGGATCCGGCTCTGGAAGTCGAAGGCTTTGCGGGGGTTGCGGGGAGCCTGCATGAGGGCGATCTCTTGGGCGAGAAGCCGGGCCATGTTCATGGTGAAGGAGCGGGCGCCCGACGCTTCGCGCCGGTAGAGAGGGTGGTCGGCGTTGATGTAGACGATATTCTCCTCGCTGAACACCTCGGGGCCGGCCTCGCCGAAGTGATCGATGACGCAGGTGACCCCGATCTTGCCGAACCTCATTCGCCGCACCACGGCGTTCGGCGTCAGGCGCTTGAGAAGCGGATTCGCCCGGCGGCGCTTCCTGGGCTTCTCTTCAGCCTGTTTCTCCTCTTCTTCCGCTGAGGGCGGCACCTCCTGCGCTGCATTCTCTTTTCCTTTTCGGGCGCCTCCCCCGGTCACCGCCGCACCGCCGAGACCCGGCTGCTCCTCGCCGTAGGGGATGGGGCCGAAAGGGGAGAATTCGGGATTCTGCGCGAGGGCCCGGTGGATGCGCTGGAGAGCCTCCTTGACCGCCCGGCCCGAACGGCGGCTTTCCTTTTTCGTCGAAGACTGCTTGATGACCTTGCCGACCTCGTCGATGACCTTGTCCATAACCGCTCTGAAAGACCGGTATTCCTCCGAATCGAGGATAAAGCCCGTTCGGTCCGAGGTGACGGGCAGGAAATCGGCGTTCAGCTCCCCCCGCACCCGGGTCGCCTCCTTGCCGAAGGTCTCCATGCCGAAAAGGTCTCTTTTGACCATCACGCCCTTGACCCGCACCTCGATCCCCAGATCTTTCGGGTCGGCGGCCGTGGCCGGGACGATAACGACCTCTCCATGAATCGCCCCGAAGGGGGTCCCCTCCAGAACGGGGAGCCGGATCCCCGTCAGACTGCGGGGGGTGACGAGGTGCCCGTTCAGGAACACCTTGAAACTCCTGGCTCTCAAGGGGGTGCCGGTGAGGAGTCGTTGCTCGACCTCGCTCTCATCGAAGGCACGGGAGAGGTCCGTCAGGGTGACCGTGGTGCCGTCCCCTTCCCGCCTGGCGGGATCCACCAGTTCCAGGGGCAGATGCCAGGAATCCTTGTCCTCTTCCCACTTCTTCTTATCGAAGACCACCCGTGCGGCAAACTCCCGGCAGCGGGTGAGAACAGCAAACTGCCGCGCGGCCGCCAGGGAAGCGAACTTCCCGATGCCGAACTGCCCGACCAGCATCCTGTTGAAGCGCGGCGAGCGTTCCCGGGAGCGTTTATCAGGAGAGCCGATGTTGAAATACTGGACCAGCCCCTCGTAGTTCATCCCGCTGCCGTTATCCTCGACGACGATCCGGTTGGGCTCGACGGTGACCCGCACCTCCGAAGCGTCGGCGTCATAGGCGTTGTTGACGAGTTCGCGGATCAGCTCTATGCTCTCGGCATAGAGTTTCTCGCCGAGGACGACGATGTGGCTCTTGTCGACACTTACTGGAATGCTGTCCGGAAAATCCTTCAAGTCCCCGCCCCTTTCTTAAACATCTTAGTATACCAGACCACTCTCAATTCCCCTTTGGCCGAAAGGAAACGATCCCCGAATCCCCCTCAATCCTGCTTTGCCAAAGGGGCAAGCCCACATGTGCCCTTCTTTGGAAAAGAGGGACCGGGGGAGATTTGACGCCTGCTGCTACCGGCACGAACAGGGAACCCTCATGGTGGATCACGGGGAAGCAAAAGGGGTAAACTATGGCGTGGCGACCTGCCGCGCCAAGCCCGCCTGCGCTTTGCCGCCGATGTCGCCCGCTGGGTGGCCGATGAGGTCTGGCATCCCGAGCAGAAGGGATATTTCAAGGACGGACACTACTTCCTCGAGATCCCCTACGCCGATCCCCGGGAGCTGATCCGGGACATCCTCCGGCTGGGCCCGGACGTCGCCGTCCTC
>JAUWCW010000088.1 GCA_030609125.1 Candidatus Rokuibacteriota bacterium | reverse complement strand
CCACCGCGTCCTCGCCGGCCTCCACCGCACCCTCGCCGACGATCATCCCGTCCGGGCCTTCCGTCTCGCCGTCGTTGGTGTCGAGGCGGCGCTTTCTCTTTGCTTCCTGCTTCTTGATCCTCTTGATCTCTTTTCTTCTCTTCTCCGCTTTGTAGGCTCCTCGTCTTCCTCTACCCAATGCCTCCTCCTTTAATCTGCTGTTTGCGCAACCTTAACGCAAAGAAGATACGATTACAAACCAGCATGCCGAGGGCCCTCTATCACTGACCCGACCGACGCTGCGCGATCAGGCCAGTGGCCGTACGTTCGACGCCTGCGGACCCTTGGGCCCATCGGTCACGTCGAACTCGACTTCCTGTCCTTCGTAAAGAGTCCTGAAGCCTTCGCCCTGAATGGCGCTGAAATGAACGAATATATCCGTGCCATTCTCCTGGGTTATGAAGCCGTACCCCTTCTGGTCATTGAACCACTTCACGTTTCCCTTTGCCATGCCGGTCGCGCCTCCTTCCCTCTTGATACGGGCCTTCTCGACTCCTGTGGTACACGTGCTGCTGTACGAAGGCCCGGCCGGAAAGTCTCTCGGCCGACTACTCGCATGCATCCGGTGTCACGGTGTCGCCGGCGCCCGCCTTCCCCCTGGCGGCCCCCCGCAGCCCTGTCCGGACCGGTTCGAAAACCCGTCCATATTCAGTCGCTTGGACTATAGGTCTCGGCGTCTTCCCTGTCAAGGGCCAACATTCATCATTTCCGCCACCGCACCAGGTACAGCAGGGCAACGAAGTCGTAGAGCGAATGGACGACAATCGGCACGAGAAGGTTTCCCGTGACGAGGTACAGTACCCCCATGTAGAGACCCAGGAGCCCGGCCAGGACGGCGTAGGCAGGGGTGATGAAGTGCAGGACGCCGAAGAGGGCCGCCGCCAGCAGCAGCGCCGCCGGCTCGGGCATCACCCCCGAGAGCCCCCCCTGGATGATCCCGCGAAACAGACCCTCTTCGCCGATGCCGGCCAGCAGGGCGATGAGAGCGTAGTCCGCGGCGGTGAGGCTCGCCAGCAGGGGGACCAGCACCTCGTTCACCTCTTTCATCATCCTGCGAACGGGGCCGAAGCGGGACCTGGATATCCAGAACAGCACGGGGAACAGGGGCGCCGTCGCCGCCACTCCCTGCACCAGAGCAGGGAGCGACGCCTCACCCTGACCGCCGGGCGGCATATCGAGAAGTCTCCCCAGGGCGAGCCAGAGAACGACCGCCCCTCCCTCGAAGAGGACTGCGACCAGGAGAATGCGCTCGCGGGGCGGCGGATACTTGTCGCGACGCTCCCTCAAAGTCCTCTCCTCCCCTTTCGGATTGAAAACCGTGGCGGCAGTTGATACCGCGGGTCTCTTCCGGCATAGTATAGACAACAATCCCGCCGGCAGACAGCGATGCGAGGAGGAGATCGTGGAAAGGTGAGCCGATGAAAAAACCTTTCTTTTGCGCCGCCCTCTGTGCGATGCTCCTCATCGGCGCAGCTCCCGCGGCCCTCTCCGCGGACGGGTCTGCCTCTTCAAAAGAGATCCTGGATCACGTGGACGACCTCTTCCGGGGAGAATCGAGCTACGGAACTTTTTCCATGCGGGTCGTCACCGAGCACTACAGCCGTGAGATGAAGATGGAGGGCTGGAGCCGGGGGAAGGATTATTCGCTCATCAGGATCCTCGCGCCGAAGAAGGAGAAGGGAACGGCCACGCTGAAGGCGGGCAAGGACATATGGAACTACCTCCCGAAAATCCGGCGCGTCATCAAGGTGCCGTCCTCGATGATGGGCGGCTCGTGGATGGGAAGCCACTTCACCAACGACGACCTCGTCAAGGAAAGCCGCATGGCCGACGACTACGACCACGAGGTGACCTTCCGGGGAGACCGGGAGGGGGTGAGAGTGATCGACCTCACTCTCATGCCGAAGCCCCTGGCGGCGGTGGTCTGGGGCAAGGTGGTGGTGACGGTGATGGAAAAGGACTTCATGCCCGTCGGTGTCGACTACTTCGACGAGGACATGATCATGACCCGGACGATGGCCTACAGCGATCCGAAGCGGCTCGGGGGCCGCACCCTCCCGGTGCGGATGAGAATCGCCCCGACAGACAAACCCGGGGAGTACACAGAGATCCTCTACCACGAGATCGAATTCGATCTTGACCTCTCCGAGGACATCTTCACCCTGAGGAACCTGCAGAAGTGATGACTCTGCGCATCGCCTGGAGGAACCTCTGGCGCAACTGGAAGCGCACGGCCATCACCTTCGCCGCCGTGTCCTTCAGCACCGCCGTTCTCGTGGCCTCCTACGCCCTCATGATCGGATGGACTCAGGTCATGGAAAAGAGCGTCACCGACCTCTCCGTGGGGGAGGTTCAGGTCCACCACCCGGACTACCGTTCGGAGCGCTCCCTCTACGACACCGTTGAGAACCCGGAAATGGTGCTGGAAGCCGCGGCGGCGCGGCGGATCCCGGCTTCGGCGAGATCCTTCGGCTTCGGCCTCCTCTCCAGCGGATCGAAGTCCGCCGGGGGCCAGTTCTGGGGCGTCCTTCCCGAGGCGGAGAGAGCGGTGAGCGACCTGGCCGCAAACCTTCTCGAAGGCGACTACCTCGGTCCGTCCCCGCAGCGCAGGGTGGTCCTGGGACGCAAGCTCGCCCGCTCTCTCGGCGCCGCCGTCGGCACGGAGCTGGTGGTGGTCGTCCAGGCCGCCGACGGCTCCCTCGGGAACGACATCTACACCGTCGCCGGCATCCTGAAGGGGGTGGGAGAGAGCCTCGACCGCAGTCTGGCGCTCATCCACAGGCAGGACTACGAGGAGCTTTTCGTCTTCCCCGGCAAGGTCCACGAAATCGTCCTCAACACCCGGGGCGCCATGGATCCCGAGCTGGCGGCGGCGGCGATTCTTCCCGCGGCAGGGACCAACGAGGTGATCACCTGGAGACGGCTGCTGCCCACTCTCGCCCAGATGTTCGACTCCATGATCGCCAGCGTCCTCATCTTCGGAGCCATCTTTCTTCTCGCCGCCGGCGTGGGCGTCCTCAACACGATGCTCATGGCCACCTTCGAGAGGATTCCCGAATTCGGCCTCGTCAAGGCCATCGGCGCCTCCCCCTGGCGAATCCTCCGGGAGATCTCCACGGAGGCCGTCATTCTCGGATTCTTCGGCTCCGTCGCCGGAGGCGCGGCGGGCGTCCTCATTGCCCTGCGCTTCGAGCGCCACCCCCTGGACCTGACCATGTTCGTCGAGGAGCTGAACTTCATGGGGATCGCCGTCACCAACGAAGTGCCCTTCGCCCTCACCCCCGCCTGCGTCTGGGGCCCGGTCCTGGCCATGTGGGCCGCTTCGGTGCTGGCGGCGCTGTGGCCGGCGGTCCGGGCGGCGCGCATGAAGCCCGTGGAGGCTCTCACCCATGTGTAGCAAGGCCGCGGGATGATGATCGTGAGGCTCGCCTGGCGGTCTCTCTGGCGCTACCGCCGCCGGACCTCCATCACCGTGAGCGCCATCGCCGTCGGCACGGCCCTGGCCGTCTTTTTCGTCACCATGGCGGACGGCATGTACAAGAAGCTCATCGACGAGGCGGTGAGGATGGGCGCCGGCTACGTGACGGTAGAGCACCCCGACTACAGCCGCGACCTTTCCATCGGCCTTGTCGTGACCGGCATCTCGTCGGTAATCGACGAGGCGCGAAGAATCCCCGGTGTCACGGGCATCAAAGTCCTCATCCAGGGCCAGGCGGTGATCTCCACCGCCGGCGGCTCCGCCGGCGTGGGCATCTTCGGCATAGACCCGGAAACAGAGCGCACCGTCTCTCCCCTGGCGGACAGGATCGTCGACGGGCGCTACCTGGAGGGCGCCGACGAGCGGGGGGTAATCGTCGGCGCCTCTCTCGCCGAGCGCCTGAAGCTGCGGCCGGGCAAGAAGCTCGTGCTGACCACCAACGACGCCAACGGCGAACTGGTGAACGAGATGCTCCGGGTGACAGGGATCTTCCGGATGGGGATGGAGGAGGCCGACGGCTTCCTGGTGCAGGTGCCTCTCGACACGGCGCGGCGCATCTTCGGCATCGGCCCCGACGCGGCGACTCGCGTCGGCCTGGTTCTCGCCTCTCCCCGGGACCAGTCCCGCGTCCTGGAGGATCTTCGCCGCCGTCTCGCCGGCACGGAGGCGGCGGTGCTCCCGTGGCAGGCGGTCATGCCGGACCTGGCGGGCTTCATGGCCGTGGACAAGGGCTTCAACTACGTCTTCCAGATGATCATCATGGTCATCATAGGCTTCACCATCCTCAACACGATCCTCATGAGCGTCCTGGAGAGAACGAGAGAGTTCGCCACCCTCATGGCCATCGGCACTTCCCCCCTGCGCCTGCGCCTGCAGGTGGCGGTGGAATCGCTTTTTCTCGGCGCGACCGGAACCGTGCTGGGTCTGCTCCTCGGCGGCGCTCTCAGCTGGTACTTCCAGGTCCACGGCATAGACTTTTCGGGAATCTACAGCGACGACACGACCATAGTCGGCTACGCCATCGACCCCCTGATCAAGAACCACGTCACGGCCGGGGCCTTTCTGCTTGTCGGCGCGTTCGTTCTCGCCCTGACTCTCGTCATAGGGCTCTACCCGTCGTGGCGGGCGGCGAGGATATCCCTGCCGGACGTGCTCCGCAGCCGTTAGAGTTTAGCAGGGCTTGTGAGGAGACGATGATGAACGACATGGTGAAGCTGGAGAAGGTGGTCAAGGTGTACGGCCACGGCGCCACGGAGGTCCAGGCGCTTCGGGGCGTGGACCTCGCCCTGGAGGCCGGCGAATTCACCGTCGTCATGGGGCCCTCCGGTTCCGGCAAGACCACCCTGCTGAACATCATCGGCAGTCTCGACCGTCCCACCCGGGGAAGGGTGCTCATCGACGGCGAGGACACCACCCGGCTCTCCGCCTCCAGCCTCTCCCGCCTGCGGCTCACCAGGATCGGCTTCGTTTTTCAGGCCTACAATCTCATACCCGTCCTGACAGCCTACGAGAACGCCGAGTACGTCCTCATGCTCCAGGGGCGGCGGCCTGATGAAAGGCGTGAGAAGATCATGGGTCTGCTCAGGACGGTGGGCCTGGAGGGAATGGAGAACCGCTTCCCCCGGGAGCTCTCCGGCGGTCAGCAGCAGCGCGTCGCCATCGCCCGGGCCATCGCGTCCGAGCCGGAGCTTGTCCTCGCCGACGAGCCGACGGCAAACCTCGACTCCGGGACGGCCGCCTCCCTCCTGGACCTGATGGCGCAGCTCAACGAGGAAAAGGGAGCAACCTTTCTCTTCTCAACCCACGACCCCCAGGTCATGCGGCGCGCCAGGAGGACCATCGTCCTCCACGACGGAGAAATAGCAGCCGACCGCCACGGCCCGGCAGGAGACGAGTGAGAAGGCCCCTTCTCCCCCTCGCCGCCGCCGCGGCGCTCCTTTTCTCACCTCCCTGCGCCCGGGCGCTCCACCAGGTTTCGGGAGAGCGCCATGGGCTGGACGCCGGCGGGAGCATCCGCACCATCGCCGGTGCGTTCCGCAACTACGACGAGCCTCTCCTTTTCGGCGACGGCAACAAGGTGGACGGCTTGTCCAACACCATCCTGCGCCTCACCGTCGAGGGTGACGCCGGAGAGCGGGGGGGATATGAAATCCACCTTGTGCAGGAGTTTCTTTTCACCACCGCCCGAGGCGGCGCCGGGACTGCCGCTCCCCTGGGGATAGCCGACACGGCCGCGCGCTACCGCGCCCTCGACCTCACCTGGACCTGGCTCGAGGAGGAGGATGCGGAGGCTTCCCTCTATCTCGACCGGCTGAACGCCGAGTGGAGTCGCGGCAAGGCGGACCTCACCGTCGGGCGGCAGGCGATAAACTTCTCCCAGGCCTGGTTCTGGAATCCGCTGGACATCTTTCTCCCCTTCGACCCGGAGGCCTTCGACCGCAGCTACAAGCCGGGCGTGGACGCCCTGCGGACCGACGTTTCCCTCGGGAGGTTCAGCGCCCTCACCTTCGTCTACGCCGCCGGAAACCGCCTCGAGATCCGGCCCTCCGAAGACGGACTGCAGGTGACGGCGGAGGATTTCACCGAGGACCCGTGGTACGGTTCCGCCCTCCTGGCGCGCCTGCGCACCAACGCCCGCCACTTCGACCTGACCTTGCAGGGCGGAAAGGTCTACGGAGGTTTTCAGGCCGGCGGCGGTTTCTCCGGCGAGGCCGGGCCGCTGGGGCTGAGAGGCGAGGCGACCTGGTTATTCGCCGCCGGAGACGGCGCGGCGCTCCTCCCCGACCCGCGGCGAGGAGGCCTCAGGAAAGTGCAGCTCATCGACGACCACGCCGAAGTGGTCATCGGCGCCGATCACCGCTTTGAGAGCAGTCTCTATCTCAGCGCCGAGTATTTTTTCAACGGCGCCGGCGAGGAGGACGACCCGGCACTGGCACTGGCCCGCATCGCCGTGGGGGAGACGACGAACATCGGCGTGCACTACGGGGCCCTTCTCGCATCCTATGAGTTTCACCCCATCCTCACCGGCCAGCTCTCGCTCATCCACTCCTTCAGCGACGGCTCCGACCTGCTCTCGCCGGTATTCACCTGGTCCGTCGCCGACGAGGCGGAGTGTATCTTCGGCGCCATCCTGGGCTTCGGCGACCGGCCCGCACTCCGGCAGACCGGGGAAGGAGCATTCCTGGAGCTGCAGAGCGAATTCGGGACGTATCCGGACTTCACCTTCCTCGAGCTGATCTTCTATTTCTGACTTTCATCCCCCGTGGGGACAACCGGTCCCTCGTCCCCCCCCTGTCTCCCCCCTGTCTGCTAGAATGACACCAGGGTCATGGGGACGGAAATCGAGCGCAAATTCCTGGTCGCCCCTCGGAACTGGGAGGATCTCGCCGACGGGATCGTTATCCGTCAGGGATATCTACCCACGAGGGACAACAGGGTGGTGCGCGTCCGCTTTGCAGGAACCGCGGCTTTCCTCACCCTCAAGGGTCCCGACGGGCCCGGAGGCCGCCTGGAGTACGAGTACGCCATCCCCGGCGCCGACGCGGAGGAGATCCTGATTCACCTCTGCGAAAAGCCGATCATTGAAAAGACACGCTACCCCATCGAGTTCGGCGGACTCGTCTGGGAAGTGGACGTCTTCCACAGCGACAACGAGGGACTCGTCGTCGCCGAAGTGGAGCTGGAGTCTGTCGGCCAGGAAGTGCCCCTGCCGCCCTGGGTAACGCACGAGGTAACGGGAGACCAGAAGTACAGCAACGCCAGCCTGGTGAAGAATCCCTACGTGAAGTGGAAGGGAGAGGCCGGAGCGGTCAGTCTCCCGCCCGGTGCGCCTCGATCATGATGCGCGCGCAGGCCTCGCTGTCCGAAGCCGCCTCGTGGTGCTTCAGGGGTATGCCCAGAAATGAGCAGACATCGGGCAGTTTCGTGG
>JAUWCW010000174.1 GCA_030609125.1 Candidatus Rokuibacteriota bacterium | reverse complement strand
ACCTGCTCTTCTCGATTACGCTCAGCAGCCGCCAGTTCTTCCGCTTGCTCAGGGGACGGGTCTCGACTATCCTGACCTTGTCTCCCACGCCCAGCTGGTTCTGCTCGTCGTGCACCAGGTACCTGTTGGAGCGCGTGATGTACTTGTGGAATTTCGGGTGCTTCTTGCGGCGTTCGACACTGACGACGGCGGTCTTCTCCATCCCGGTGCCGACAACCTCACCCACGCGAATCTTTCTGCTTCCCCTCTCGCTCATCTCATCCTGCCTTTTCGTTCGCCGTTGACCGGGACTTCTCCGTGGCCTCTCTCTCCTGCCGGATGGTCAGGACTTGCGCCAGCTCGCGGCGGAGAAGACGCAGGCGTATCGGATTCTCCAGCTGCCCCGTAACGTGCTGAAACCGCAGCCGGAACATCTCCTCCCGAAGGTCCTGCTCCTTCTTGACCATTTCCTCCCCCGTCATTTCCCGGACTTTCGCGGCCCTCATCACATCTTCCTCCTGGCGACGATGCGGGTGGGGAATCCCAGCTTGTACCGGGCCAGGTCAAGGGCGGCCCTGGCCACGTCGGGGTCCACCCCGTCGATCTCGTAAAGGACTCTTCCCGGACGGATGACGGCCACCCACCCTTCGGGGGCTCCCTTGCCCTTGCCCATCCGGGTCTCGGCGGGCTTGTGAGTCACCGGCTTGTCCGGAAAAACCCTTATCCACACTTTTCCGCCACGCTTGATGTAACGGGTGATCGCCACACGGCCGGCCTCGATCTGACGGTTCGTCATCCAGGCCGAACCCATCGCCTGCAGACCGAATTCGCCGAAATGTACGTGCGACCCGCGCTGGGACATCCCCCGGCGGCGGCCCTTCATCTTCTTTCTGAACTTGACTCTTTTCGGCGACAACATGGTCGGTATTCCTCTCTACTTGTTCGCCGGCTTGGCCGTGGTTCCGAGGTGGGGTTTCTCACCCTTGTAGATCCACACCTTGATGCCGATGATCCCGTAAGTCGTTTTCGCCTCGGCAAAACCGTAGTCGATGTCCGCCTTCAGGGTGTGCAGGGGAACCCGCCCTTCCCGGTACCACTCGCTCCGGGCTATTTCGTGCCCCGCCAGTCTCCCCGCGGAGGCTATCCGGATGCCCTCGGCTCCGAAACGCATGGCCGAGAGCAGGGCCCGCTTCATCGCCCGGCGATACGCCACGCGGCGAATCAGCTGCATCGCGATGTTCTCCGCCACCAGCTGTGCATCGATCTCCGGCTTGCGCACTTCCAGGATGTTGATGAAGACTTCCTTGCCCGTAAACTCCTGCAGGTACTTCATCAGCTTGTCGATCTCCACGCCCTTCTTGCCGATGACGATCCCCGGACGGGCGGTGTGTATATTGATCCTCAGCCGCTTGGCGGCCCGCTCCATCTCGATGTGCGAAACCCCGGCATGGGAAAGACGGTCCTTGATGTACTTGCGAACCTTCAGGTCCTCGTGGAGCTGATCCGCGTAGTCTTTCTCCGAGAACCAGCGTGAGTTCCACGGCTTGGTTATACCCAGCCTCAACCCGATAGGATGTACCTTCTGTCCCAAAACGCTCCCCCTTTAAGCCGCTTCAGCCCTGATCGCTCAACACGATCGTTATGTGACTCGTCCTTTTCAGTATCCTGGAGGCCCGGCCCATGGCCCGGGGCCGGAATCTCTTCAGCATCGGCCCGCCGTCGACGTAAGCCTGCGTCACCTTCATCTCTTCCACCTGGTCCACCTTGTGATTGTTCTCGGCGTTCGCCATGGCCGATTTGAGGACCTTGCGAATCGTCCTGGCCGCAGCCTTCTGCGTGTAATCAAGGGTTGCCAGAGCTTCCGTCACGCTCTTTCCCTGGATGGTGTCGATCACCAGGCGCGCCTTGCGGGGCGACATTCTGATGTATCTGGCTGTTGCCGTGCACTTCATCGTCGTATCCTCTCAGCTCTCCCGCGGGCTGTTACTTTCCGCCCGCTTTCTCGGACTTCGTGCTGTGTCCCCGGAACGTGCGGGTGGGGGAGAATTCTCCCAGCTTGTGACCCACCATGTTCTCCGTGAGGTAGATAGGGAAGAATTTCCGGCCGTTGTGAACCGCCACGGTGTGCCCGACGAATTCCGGCGTGATAATGGAGCGCCGCGACCAGGTGCGGAACACCTTCTTCTCACCGGTGCGGTTGAGCTTCTCGATCTTCTTCATCAGGTGGTCATCGACAAAAGGACCCTTCCGAACCGAGCGACCCATGCTATTTTCTCCTCTTAACGATAAACTTGTCCGAAGTCTTGCGGCGACGGGTCTTGTAACCCTTCGTCGGGACCCCCCAGGGGGTCACGGGATGCCGCCCGCCTGAACTCTTGCCTTCGCCGCCGCCGAGAGGGTGGTCCACGGGATTCATGGCCACGCCGCGGACACTGGGACGACGCCCTCTCCAGCGGCTCCTCCCGGCTTTACCGAGTTTCACCTTCTCCTGGTCGATGTTGCCCACCTGCCCGAGGGTGGCGGTGCAATCCACCGGTATCATTCTCACCTCGCCCGAGGGGAGCTTGATCTGAGCGTATCTGCCTTCGCGGGCCATGAGCTGCGCCATGGACCCGGCGCTCCGCACCAGCCTCCCCCCCTGTCCGGGACGGAGCTCGACGTTGTGCACGATCGCTCCGAGAGGGATGCTCTTGAGGGGAAGGGTGTTCCCCGGCTTGATGTCGGACCCGGGCCCGGAGACGACCATGTCCCCCACGGCCAGCTTGTCGGGAGCTATGATGTAGCGCTTCTCGCCGTCGGCGTAGCAGAGCAGGGCGATGCGGGCGGTGCGGTTGGGATCGTACTCAATATGGGTGACCTTCGCCTGGATCCCAACTTTTTCCCGCTTGAAATCGATGAGGCGGTACTTGCGCCGGTGGCCGCCGCCGCGGCAGTAGGCCGTGATCTTCCCCCGGCTGTTGCGTCCCGCCGCGGACTTGATCCTCTTCGTCAGCGGACGGTGGGGGCCGGAGCTCTTGGATAGATCGTCGTTTGTCAGGTCGGTCCGAGACCGGATCCCCGGCGAGGTCGGACGGTACTTTCTTATGGCCATCAGGAAACCCCTTCGATGATTTCAAGCGTTTCGCCCGGCTGGAGGGTCACCACGGCCTTCTTCCAGTCCGGACGCTTGCCCATGTTGCGGCCAAGGCGCTTTCTTTTGCCCTGGACATTCATGATGTTCACGCTCTTGACCTTGACCTTGAATATCTTCTCCACCGCTTCCTTGATCTGAACCTTGTTGGCTCCCGTGTCCACCCGAAAAGCAACCTGATTGTGCTTCTCCTTGAGATCGTGGCACTTCTCCGTGAGCAGCGGCGTTCTGATGATGCTATAGGGATCCATCATTTCCCCCACACTTCCACAACTTTATCCAAGGCTTCGCGGGTGAGCAGCAGGTGGCGGAAAGCGAAGAGGTCGTACAGGCTTATCCCGCCGGGCTGCGTCACCTTGACGCCCTTCAGGTTTCCGGCGGCCCGGCCCAGCAGGGGAGCGTCGCCCGTGTGCACCAGCAGGGCCCCTCCTTCCAGCCAGCCGTTCGCTGCCAGCCAGGAGGCCACCTCGCGGGTCTTGCCCTCGCTCACCTCCATGCTGTCCAGCACCGTAAGGTCGCCGGCCTGAAGCTTCCACGTCAGCGCCGCCCGGAGAGCGGCCTGTCTTTTCTTCCGCGGTACGCGCACATTGTAATTCTTCGGCTGCGGCCCGAAAACCACGCCGCCACCGCGCCAGAGGGGAGAGCGGATAGTGCCGGCCCGCGCCCGTCCCGTGCCCTTCTGCTTCCAGGGCTTCCGTCCTCCACCGGCCACGGCCGAGCGGCCCTTGACCGCCCTGGTTCCCGTCCGCTGGTTGGAACGGGCGATCGAGACCACCTCGTGCAGAAGGGCCCGGTTGACCTCGGCCTCGAACACGGCCGGCGGCAACTCGACTTCCCCCACCTTCTCGCGTTTGACGTTGACTACATCCTGGTTCGCCATTGCTGAAACCTCGTCTTCCCTAGTCACGCTCGGCAGTGATGATGACTATCCCCTGATTGGCTCCGGGCACCGCTCCCTTGACGAGGAGCACGTTCCTTTCAGGGTCCACACCAACCACCCGGAGACCCTTGACGGTCACACGGGCGTTGCCCATCTGTCCCGGCATCCCCATGCCCTTGAAAACTCTCGAAGGCCAGGCGGCCTGGCCGATGGAGCCGGGGGCACGGTGAAACATCGATCCGTGAGTCGCAGGGCCGCCGCGGAAGCCGTGCCTCTTGACCACGCCGGCGAAGCCCCGGCCCTTGGAAACACCCCGCACCTTCACCAGGTCGCCTATCTCGAAGAGGTCGGCCTTCAGGCTCTGTCCCACCTCATAGGCTTCCGCGTCCATGTTCCTGATCTCGCGCAGAATCCGCTGGGGAGGGACGTCGGCCTTCTTGAAGGCGCCCGTCCGCGGCTTGTTCAGCCCCTTCTTACTGGTCACTTCCTCGAACCCGAGCTGGAGGGCGTCGTACCCGTCCCGGGCCTTGACCTTCTTGCGAACCACCACGCAGGGGCCCGCTTCTATGACCGTCACCGGAATCTGGTCCCCCCGGTCGGAGAAGATCTGCGTCATGCCGATCTTCCTGCCCACAAGTCCTATCATTTTCTTCACTGCCGTTTTCACGAAATCGCCGCTCCCCTATCAGAGCTTAATCTCAACGTCAACGCCGGCGGCAAGATCGAGCCGCATCAGCGCATCCACGGTCTGCGACGTGGGCTGCATGATATCCACCAGCCGCTTGTGTGTCCGGATCTCGAACTGCTCCCGCGACTTCTTGTCGACGTGGGGTGACCGCAGCACGGTGTACCGGTTGATCCTCACCGGCAGCGGGATCGGTCCCACCACCCTGGCCCCCGTTCTCCTGGCGGTCTCGACGATCTCCGACACCGACTGGTCCAGAAGCCTATGGTCGTAAGACTTCAGTTTTATTCTGATCTTCTGCGCATCCATCCTGTATGATCCTCAGCTTTCAGCTATCAGTTTTCAGCTATCAGCTATCGGCTATCAGCTGAGGGCTGACGGCTGATAGCTGACAGCTAAACTGCTACTCTATGATTTCGCTGACGACGCCGGCGCCGACGGTCCGGCCGCCCTCGCGAATGGCGAACCGCA
>JAUWCW010000109.1 GCA_030609125.1 Candidatus Rokuibacteriota bacterium | reverse complement strand
CGATCGGAATGGGAATCCCCATCCCGACGATCAGCGACGAGCCGTACCCCATGAAGCTCGCCCCCACCAGCCACTCCTGCTTCATCTGTTTCAGGTCGCCGGTGACGGCAATGGTGCCGGCGGGAGCTGCAGGCACTCCCTTTTTCGTCCGTTTCACTTCCGGATTGTGCTGCGTGCCCTGCCAGGACACGTAGCCCACGCCCCCTCCGAGGAAAATCCTGGTTCCTATCCCGATGGTGCGGTAAAGGGGGTCCTTGAGCAACGGGGAGAGCTGGGCGGCGCTGCAGTAGTTGGCGTTTCCGACCTTCGGTTTGAGCACCCCCATGTAGGTGTAGATGATCTTGTCCGAGAGGTTGACGGCGCAGTTGTAGTTCTGGTAGCAGTTGCGGGGATTGTAAAGGTACGCCTCGTTCAGGTCCTTCAGGGTGATGACGGTCTCCACTTCCTTGCGCGGGTAACAGTCGGTCCCGTAGCCGATGGCCCTGAACCTCACTTCCTTCCCCGCCACCAGATCGTGGATGACGTGGCCGCCGCCGTAGCTGAAGCTGCCCGGGTAGACCTCGTTCTCCGGGTCGTTGACAGGCATCTCCGTCGCTCCCAGGTAGACGTCGACCGCGGCAAGACCGGCATAGACCTCTATGTCGTTCATCCATGCCTTCTTGATCTTTATCTTCGGCTTCGAATGGCCGGTGTTGAAAAAAGCGCCGGAGGAGCACATGGGTCCGAAGGTGCCGGTAGTCACGACGTCGACTTCCGCGGCGGCCTTCTTGATTCCCTTTTCCTGCACGAGCTTGACGGCTTCCTCCGCCGTCAGCACGACCACTTTGCCCTTCTTGATCCGTTCGTTGATTTCGGGGATCGTCCGCTTCATGGCCTCACCTTCTTTCTCACTCCCGAGGAGAATACGCCCGCCCGCAACGGCAACGGGCCACCGCCGTGACTGTCAGGCGCCGCATCGCCGCACTTTGCGGAGCACTTTCCCTTGCGGCAAGCCTTTGGTAATTGTTAACATAGTCATAATAGTAGTGTGAGAATGGTTTTGCAAGAACATTATTTAATTCCTTGGGAATAGCGTTGCCATGACCGTGTCGGCCGCCATCCTCGCGGGTGGGGAAAATATTAGAATGGAGAGAAAAAACAAGGCCTTTCTCCAGATGGGAGGCCGGAGTTTCCTCGCCAGGACCATCGGGACACTGCGCCCGATTTTCCAGGAAATCATGGTCATCGGGCACGATCAGCAGGGGTACGCCCCGTTCGGGGTCTCCGTCCACACCGACCTGCGCCCCGGGAACGGCTCCCTGGGGGGGGTCCTCACCGCCCTTGCCCGCTCGTCTTCGGAGAGGACCTTCTGCGTCGCCTGCGACATGCCCTTTCTCAACCCCCGGCTGGTCGGCTACCTGGTGGAGAGGTCGTCGGAGGGGTGGGAGGCCGTTCTTCCCCGTCTCTCGAAAGGCCTGGAACCGCTCTGCGCCGTTTACTCATCAGCCCTCATACCCCGCATCGAGGAACTTCTCGACCGGGGGGAGCGCAGGGTCCGCCTTGCCCTTGACGAAAAGAGCACCTGCTTTGCCGCGGAGAGTGATTTGAGGGCTTTCGATCCCGAACTGTTGACATTCATCAATATAAACACCCCCGAAGACCTCTCCAGAGCCGTGGGGATGGCGGAGGAAAAGCGCTCATGAGCGATACCGGCGGGAGGTACACTCCATTCCGGGCGACGAAATTCCGTGACGGCTCTCACCACGAAGTGGAGGTGCCGGTGGTGAACGAGCTGCCCGTGACGGTCTACCTCAACGGAAAGGAGATCATCACCCTCCTCGCCAGCGACGACGCGCTGGAGTACCTGGCCGTGGGCTTTCTGAAATCGGAGGGTCTCGTGGAGCGCCGGGAAGAGATCCTCGCCGTCGAGGTCGACCGGAGCCGGACGAAAGTGCAGGTCCGGGCCGACCGCACCGACCCCCTGACGGAGAAGCTCTTCGAGAAAAGGACCGTCACTTCCGGCTGCGGCAAGGGAACGACCTTCTACCATGCCCTGGATGCGCTTCAGATGAAACCCGTCCCTCCCGGCCCCACCGTCAGGGCCGGACAGGTGCGGCGCCTGATGACGATGCTCCACCGGCGCTCCACCCTCTACCGCACTGCCGGGGGGGTGCACAACGCCGCCCTCTGCGACGCGGATGAGATCGTCATCTTCCGGGACGACATCGGAAGGCACAACGCCATCGACAAGATACACGGGGAGTGCTTTCTCGAGGGCCTCCCGGCCGCGGGAAGGCTCCTGCTCACGACGGGACGGATCTCCTCGGAAATTCTCATCAAGGCCGGCAAGCTGGGGGTCCCCTTTCTCGTCTCGCGCTCCAGTCCCACCTCACTCGCCCTCAACCTTGCGGACCGGGCGGGGATCACCGTCATCGGACAGGTCAGGGGCGGCGGCCTCTCGGTCTACTCCCACCCGGAGCGTCTGGAGCCGGATGGTGAGTGAAAGGCCGGGGGGGCGTATACTCGCCCTCGATATCGGCTCGAAGAGAATCGGCGTGGCTGTGAGCGACGAGCTGCAGATTGCCGCCCACGGGCTGGAGACTGTCAGCGCCCGGCCGCCGGAGAGGGCCATTGAGGTTTTACAAGGCCTCGTAAGGGAATATAATGTACGCGAGGTGGTCGTCGGACTCCCGCTGAACATGGACGGCACCAGCGGCGCCAGCGCCGAGGCGGTGCGGGGAGTCTCACGGCGGCTTGAAGAGGCGTTGCCCGTTGCGGTTCGCCTCGTGGACGAAAGGATGACAACCGCGCAGGCCGAGAGGGTTCTTCTGGAGGGCAACGTCACCAGGAGAAAGCGAAGGGACGTGCGGGACAGACTCGCAGCCGTTCTCATACTGCAGTCCTTTCTCGACGGGAGGGTCCGTGAAGACTAGGCGAAAACAAGGTCTCTTCGCCGGGGGGCTGGCGGCGGCGGGAGCCGTCGTCCTGGCCCTTGCCCTTGCGGCGCTGTACACCATCTTCTTTGCACCCCTCGGCCCCGGCGCAGGGGTCATCGTCGTCAGGATCGAACCCGGGAGCGATTTGAGCTCCATCGGATCCACGCTGCACGATGCGGGGGTCATCTCCCACGAGAAACCCTTTCTCTGGGCGGCCCGCGCCGCCGGCCTCGACCGCAAGCTCCGCTCCGGAGACTACGAACTGCGCCCCGACTGGAAGATGCCGAAACTGCTGGAGACGCTCTCCTCCGGCAGGAGCCGCATGCTCTCCGTCACCTTTCCCGAGGGCATCACCGTGGAGCGAACGGCGGCGAGACTTTCGGCGGCGGGCGTCACCGACAGGGAGGCCTTTCTCGCCCTCGCCCGGGACAGGGAGTTTCTCGATTCACTCGGCATACCGGGACCGACGGCGGAGGGCTTTCTCTTTCCCGAGACCTATCTTTTCGCCGCCTCGTCACGGCCGAAGGACGTCATGACCGCCATGGTCGGCCAGTTCCGGAAGGTTCTCCGGGAACTCGAGGACGGGGCCCCGCTGTCGGGACGGGACCTTCTCGACCTGGTAACGCTGGCAAGCATGGTGGAGAAGGAAACCTCCATGCCGGAGGAGCGGAGCCTGGTGGCGGCGGTCTTCGCCAACCGCCTCCGGCGCGGGTACCGCCTCCAGAGTGACCCCACCGTCATCTACGGCCTGGACGACTTCGACGGCAACATCACCCGCCGCGACCTCGAGACACACACTCCCTACAACACCTATGTCATCCGGGGGCTGCCCCCGGGACCGATAGCCAACCCGGGGCGGGGCTCTCTCTGGGCGGCACTCAATCCCGCACAGGTGGACTATCTCTACTTCGTCTCCCGCAACGACGGCTCCCACCACTTCTCACGCAACCTGCAGGAGCACAACCGAGCGGTACGGGAGTACCAGCTGGCGAGGAGAAAAAGGTGAGGTCTTCGACGCTGACTCTGCCGGCGGCGGCCGCCCTTCTTCTGGCGGCCACCCTTTTGCTTCCCCTCCCGGCGCGGAGCGGGACAACCGTGTACCGGTGCCCCGGCGAGGATGGGGTGACCATATACACAAACCTCTTCGACGATCCGGAGTGCAAGGCCATGATCGGCGACGAGCCGCCCCCGCGCCCGTACGGCGACCCCAGGAGCCGGCCCTACGAAGATGCCCTGGCGAAGGCCGCCGACGATTACGGGGTGGACCGCAACCTGCTCAGGGCCGTCATCAAGTGCGAATCGAATTTCAACCACCTGGCCATCTCACGCGCCGGCGCCCAGGGACTGATGCAGCTCATGCCCGAGACGGCCCGTCTCGTCAAGGTCGACAACCCCTTCGACGCCGCCGAGAACCTCGCGGGGGGAACGAGGTACCTGAAGTACCTGCTGGACAAGTTCGGCGACACCCGCCTCGCCCTGGCCGCCTACAACGCCGGCGAGGGTGCAGTACGCCGGCACGGAGGCATTCCTCCTTACGAGGAGACCAGGAACTATGTCGACGCGGTCCAGCGGCAGTACGACCGCTACTGTACGTTCGGCACCGGGGGAGATACCATAACCTCCGCCGACATCGAGTCCTTCATCGACAGCGAAGGAACCCGGCTCTTCACCAACCGGCCCTGGAAGTACCGCAAGGCCGCCGACTGGAGTCACGTGGAGGCACCGTGAACACTGCGAACAAAATCACGATTCTGAGGATTGTTCTCCTGCCGCTTCTCGTCGTATTCCTGATCAGGGACGAGACCCTCTTCAACTGGCTGGCCCTGGCGATCTACCTTCTGGCGGCGGCCACGGACTGGCTCGACGGGTACGTTGCGAGGACGACCAACGAAGTCACGACCCTGGGAAAACTCCTCGACCCCGTGGCGGACAAGCTGCTTTTCACCGCCGCCCTCCTCCCCCTGGTAAGCCGCGGCGAAGTGGCGGACTGGATGGCCATTCTCCTTCTCGGGCGGGAGTTTCTCGTCAGCGGTCTGAGGAGCGTCGCCTCCTCCGAGGGCGTCATCATCTCCGCCGGCACGATGGGCAAGTACAAGACGGGATTTTCGATCACAGCCCTCGCCATGCTCATTGTCGGCGGGTGGTTTACCCTGTCGGGGCACCTCTTTCTCTGGCTGACTCTCATCCTCTCTCTCATAAGCGGCGGGCAGTACTTCTACTTTTACCGCCACCACCTCGTGAGAAGCGGCTCCAAGCCGACTGACGGATGAAGCGGCTCGCCTTCGTTATCCAGCGCTACGGGGAGGAGGTCAACGGGGGGGCGGAGGAACTCTGCCGCCAGGTGGCGGAGAGGCTCGCCCGGGATTTTTCCATCGATGTCCTGACGACGTGCGCCAGGGACTACCTCACCTGGAAAAATCATTACCGGGAGGGCACAAGAAGTCTCAACGGCGTGCGGGTGCGGAGATTCCCCGTCGCCAGGAACCGCAGGGTCAGGGCCTTCGGCCGTTTCTCGCAGAAAATCTACGGCAAGCCCCACACCTTCACCCAGGAGGCGGAGTGGATGGAGAGGCAGGGGCCGGACACGCCCCGTCTCCGCGAATACATCGGCGGGCACAGCCGCGACTACGACCTCTTCGTCTTCTTCACCTACCTCTACCCGCCGACTTTCTTCGGTCTCCCCCCGGTGGCGGGAAAGAGTCTCCTTCTCCCCTGCGCCCACGATGAACCTCCCCTGCATCTGGAGATCTTCCGTGCCCTCTTCCACCTTCCCCGGGGGCTGATCTTCAACACCGACGAGGAGCGCCGCCTCGTCCACTCGACCTTCGGCAACGATTATCTTCCGTGGACCGTCTGCGGGGCCGGCATCGTCATCCCCGATCCGGCAGGTGTGCCGGTCCGGCCGGAGGACTACCTCCTCTATCTGGGCAGGGTCGACGTGGAGAAAGGCTGCGGCGACCTCTTCGACCTTTTCCGGCGCTACAAGGAAAAGCGGCCCTCCCCTCTCAAGCTCCTTCTCGCCGGCGAGGTGAACATGAAGGTCCCGAGGGGCAGGGACATCACTCCCCTGGGGTTCGTCAGCCCCGCGAGCAAGGCCGCCCTTCTGGCCAACGCCAGGGCGACAGTCGTTCCGTCACGCTTCGAGAGCCTCTCGCTGGTCGCCCTCGAGTCCTGGGCGGCGGGAACCCCCGTCATCGCCCACAAGGGCAGCCCGGTCCTCACCAGGCACGTCGAGAAGAGCGGTGGCGGGTGGCTCTACGGCGGCTTCAGGGATTTCTCCGACTGCCTCGACCACAGCCTCACGGACGAGAAGGTCCGGCGCCGCCACGGCCAGGCGGGCAGGAAGTATGTCGCGCGTCACTACAGATGGGAAAAGGTTCTGGCCTCCTACCGTTCCTTCTTCCTTTCCATGGCGAACAAGGTGGGACGGGACAGTGCGCATCGGGATTGACGCCCGTCTCTACCGCGCCGAGAGGACCGGGATAGGAAGCTACACCGCCCACCTCATCCAGTCCTTCGCCCGCCTGGCCCGGGAGGAGGAGTTTCTCCTTTTCACCGACGAGCCCGTTCCCCTTCCGGGACCGAACTTCTCCAACCCCGTCATCAGAGTGAAGAAGCGCATCCTCTGGACCCTTCTTTTTCTCCCCTTCATGCTGCGCACCAACAGGGTGGACCTCTTTCACGGTACCGCCAATTTTGAGCTGCCGCCTTTCGCCCCCTGCCGTCTTGTCTCCACCGTTCACGACCTGATTCCCCTGCACTTTCCCGAACTGGT
>JAUWCW010000028.1 GCA_030609125.1 Candidatus Rokuibacteriota bacterium | reverse complement strand
AGACGCAGGCATCAGCGCCAAGCGGGCGGACAACCGCCCTGCCCTACAGGATGCGCTCGATCTAACCACAAGGGACGGCGCCGCGCTCGTCGTCTTTTCCCTCTCTCGACTGGCACGCTTGACCAAGGACGCCCTGAATATCGCGGAGCGGCTGGACAAAGCCGGGGCCGACCTGATCAGCCTGAGCGAGGATCTCAACACGGCGACGGCGGCGGGCCGCATGATCTATGGCTTACTCGCGATTCTTTCGCAGTTCGAACGTGAGCTGATCGGGGAGCGGGTGAAGGCGGCACTGGCGTGCAAGCGAGACAAGGGCTTCAGGGCGGGAGGATCGACCCCATTTGGTTTCGACGAGGGCAAGGGCGGCCGCCTGCTGGAGAACACGACGGAGCAAGAAACGATCTCGCTCATCTGCTCGCTCAGGGCCGAGGGGATGACGCTTCGGGCAATCGCCAGCGAGCTTGACCTGCGTGGCATCACCAGCAAGCGGGGGAAGAGCTGGAACGCGATGACGGTGAGAGCGATCTTGGGCCGTGCGGCGTGAAGTAGAGGGCGGTATCACAGTAATCGTTCGGCGCCAAGAATTGTTAAAGAGAACTGACTTTTTGTGGGCCCATTTAGGGCATAATTAACACTGATGCTCCACCCGTGAAGGACTGTGTTTGCTGGATTCCTGTAGTGGTATACCCTTCAGTGACGACGAGGTGGGACCCTGTCTGACCCGATAGCACTGACTGTGCCTGATGCGTGTCGACGGCGGGAATGTGGATAATGCAACTATGAGGGCTTATATTGCTAGTTGGCCGTGTGACATTTTTGTGACATCTTCGTGACATTATGGGGGTATTTAGCGTATATGGCGGATTTTGTGGGGTGCGGTCAGATGTTGCGCAACGGTGAACTTTCGCTGTGTTTTCGGCGGTGTAGCTCAGTCGGTCAGAGCATACGGCTCATATCCGTAGAGTCGGTGGTTCGAGTCCACCCACCGCCACCAGTATCCCCTCTATCGGGTGTGCCGGCCGCGAGGGCTCCCGCCACCCCCTTTCCTCTCCCGAACCGTCGCACAGGAGAGGGAAATATCGTATACTCATCAGCTCTGGCGGCACCGGGGAGTGCCGGGAGAAGGGAGTGAATATGAGCGACGGCGGAGAGTTGGGCGGCAGGGGGGAGACGCAACCGTGAGCGCCCCCCAACGGTTCATCATCATTCTCGCCGGCGGATCCGGCACCCGTTTCTGGCCTTTCAGCCGGCAGAGCCGCCCGAAGCAGTTTCAGAGCATTATCGGTGACGGCAGCATGTTTTGCCAGACGGTCCGGCGGGTGCTGCCCCTCGAGCCCGAGGGGATAATCGTCATAACCAACACCCTCCAGGTCGAGGACGCGAGGTCGCAGCTGGAGTCAATGGACATTCCCGTCGCCTCCGAGCCCGACGGGCTCGAGCCGGGGGGAGCGCTTCTCGTTGCGGAGCCGCAGGGCCGGAACACGGCTCCGGCCATCGCCCTCGCCGCCGCCCTCGTCCTGCGACGCAGCCCCGAAGCGGTGATGATGGTTCTGCCTTCGGACCACTTCATACCCGAGGAGGAAAAATTCCGGCAGACCCTCCTCGCCGCCGAGGAGGTCGCCTGCATGGATCGGCTGGTGACCATCGGCATCGCTCCCCATCGCCCTGAAACCGGCTACGGTTACATCCGGAAGAGCGCCCGCCGCGTGAGACAGGCTTACGAGGTGGAGGAGTTCCGCGAAAAACCCGATTCCGACACGGCCCGCTCCTATGTCGAATCGGGTGAGTACTTCTGGAACGCGGGCATGTTCATCTGGAAGGCGGACATCATCTGGAAAGAGCTGCGGACGCACATGCCCGCCCTCGCGGCGTGCATGGATCCGCTGCGCGACACCTCGCGGAAGATCTCCCTCCGGGAAGACCTGGTGGCGGCTTACGCTGAGGCCGAAGCCGAGTCGATCGATTACGGTGTCATGGAAAAATCCGATTGCGTCACCGTCGTCCCCGGCGATTTCACCTGGAGCGACGTGGGGAGCTGGGCCTCCCTCTGGGAGCTGGAAGAGAAGGACGCGGACGGAAACGCCGGGGGGAAGAACCTGGTCGTCGTCGACTCCAGGAACAATCTCGTCCGCACCGACAAGGTCGCCGCCCTCGTGGGCGTCAGCGACGTGGTGGTGGTGGAAACCCCGGACGCCCTGCTCATCTGCCATCGCGAAAAGGCCCAGCTGGTGAAGGAAGTGCTGGAGGCCCTCAGAAAACGGGGCCAGAAGCATCTTCTATAGGGTAACGCCGATGTTCAACAGGTCCATTTTCAGGGAATACGACATCCGCGGTCTCGTCGACAGGGACCTCACCCCGGAACTGGTGGACTGCCTCGGGGGCGCCTACGGCCGCTTCATGAGCCGCGAGGGCAGGCGCACTAAGGTGTGCGTCGGCGGCGACGTGCGGCCCAGCACGCCTACCATCAAGGAGCGGCTCGTGGCGAGCCTGCTGCGAGCGGGAGTGGATGTGGTGGACATCGGCATCGTCTCAACTCCCGTCTTCTACTACGGCACTTTCACCCTCCCCGTGGACGGCGGCATCATGATCACCGCCAGCCACAACCCGTCGGAGTTCAACGGCTTCAAGATCAACCGCGGCCGATCGTCCATCTTCGGCGCCGCCATCCAGGACCTGTACGAAATCATGCAGGAGGGCCCCGGCGAGGCCGCGGCATCGCCGGGGGTGCTGACGCAGCACGACACCCTCGGCGATTATCTGCGGATGCTGGAGGAGAAGTTCCCCTCCCTGCCGAAGCGCCTCAGGGTGGTGGCCGACGCTGGAAACGGCTGCGCCGCCCTCACTGCCCCTTCCATCCTGCGCCACGTGGGATGCGAGCTGATCGAGCTTTTCTGCGAGGCCGACGGAACCTTTCCCAACCATCACCCCGACCCGACGGAGGTGAAGAACCTTCGGACCCTGATCGAGACAGTTCAGCGGGAAGGGGCCGACGTGGGCCTGGCCTTCGACGGCGACGCGGACCGCATCGGCGTGGTGGACAGCAGGGGCCGCGTGGTCTGGGGCGATCAGCTGATGGTCGTCTTCGCCGAAGAGATACTCCGACGCCGCCCCGGGGAGACCTTCATAGGGGAAGTCAAGTGCTCCCAGGTCATGTACGACAGGATACGGGAAATGGGCGGCAACCCTCTCATGTGGCGCACCGGCCACAGTCTCATCAAGAGCAAGATGAAGGAGACCGGCGCCGTGCTCGCCGGGGAAATGAGCGGCCACATTTTTTTTGCCGACGGCTACTTCGGCTATGACGACGCGCTCTACGCCGCCTGCCGCCTTCTCTCGATCATCGCCTCCCTCCCCGAGGGGGAGAGCCTGGACACCCTGATCGACGCACTGCCGAAGACCTGGACGACACCCGAGATCCGAAGGGACTGCCCGGACGAGAGAAAGTTCGAGGTCGTCCAGCAGCTTCGCCGGAGAATCGAAAAGAACGCGGAGGGGATTCGGGAGCTCATCACCATCGACGGGGTACGGGTGGTCTTTCCCTACGGCTGGGGCCTTGCCCGGGCCTCCAACACTCAGCCCGTGCTGGTGCTGAGGTTCGAAGCCGATTCGCAGGAGAACCTGGAGAGAATCAGGTCCTACGTCGAGGACGAGCTGGCCGCCCTGGGAATTTGAACCGCCCTTCAGGCGGAAGCCGCCGCGTGGTACAGCAGAATCGCTGCTGCCAGGGCAAAACGGTACCAGGCGAAGGGCACCAGGGTGTGCCTGGCAGCATAGCGGAGCAGGAACCTGATGGCCAGAACACCTGACACCAGCGCGAAAAGGAACGCCGTCGCCAGCACCGAATACTCCCGGGCCGAAAGGCCTTCCGCGAGCACCGCGGGCGCCTTCGCCAGGGTCGCCCCGAGGATGATGGGGATGGAAAGCAGAAAAGAGAACCTGATGGCCCCTTCCCTGGAAAGCCGGGCCGCCATGCCCGCCACGATGGTGATCCCCGACCTGGAAGTCCCCGGCACGAGCGCCATGGCCTGAGCAAGGCCGACGAAGAGCGCCCGCCCGAGACTCAAATCTTCCGGAGTGTCCTCCCCCGGCCGGGCCCTTTCGGCGACAATGAAGAGGGCCCCCACCGCCACCAGCATCACCGCCACCACAAGCGGCGATCGAAGGGAACTCTCTATGCGGCCCGACAGGACCGCTCCCGCCAGCGCCGCCGGGAAGGTGGCGCAGATGATGTACCACCCCACCCTCGCATCCTCCTCCATCCCTTTTCCCCCGCCGACGACGGCCATGCCGATGCGCGCTATGTCGGAGCGGAAGAACCACGTCACCGCCAGGAGCGTGGCAAAGTGCAGCACCACGTCGAAGACCATTTCGCTGCCCGTCGGGATCTCGAGTATTCCGTGAAGGATGACCAGGTGACCCGAGCTGGAGACGGGGAGAAACTCCGTCAGGCCCTGGACTATTCCGAAGACGGCGGCGCTGAAGTAGTCCATCACGGCGGAGAAGGTCTCCCGGGAGCAGCCGCCGTCAGCACCAGGATAACCAGAAAAAGTCTCGCACCCACGATTCCGCCTTTCCGAACCCTTCGCCACCCACGCCTTCCCCCGCCGCAGAAAGAGGTGCGGCGAGGGTTTCGATGCCAGACGGCAAGGCTCAATCTTCCCGTCCGGCCACCCCTTTCTTACGGCCTAACTGGTGTCATGTCAATCCTTCCCCCCCACCGGACCCGTTCATCCCGACCCGCAGAGGGGAGGGACTCCCTACCCTTTTTGTGGGATTTGCACATCTGATTTGGCTTGCTTTTTCATTCGGTTTCGCCTATTTTCCCGGGAGGTTGTCCGCTTTTTTGTCAGCCGCAGGTCGGAGTCAACGCCGCGGGCCCGGCTTCTTCAGCGGGAAGGGAGGGGAAACGGGGTTTGGCGTCACCAAGAACAGCTGTACCAGTTCTCAGCACACGGCCCCGGTGTTCCTTTTTTTCGCGACGGTTTCCTTTCGGCCATCTCACTTCTCCACCGTTTTCCTTTCCATCTGACTCTGGCCGGGCGCCTCATGCCTTTTCGGCTCTGTGGGGGGTCCCTGCCACAATCGTGACACACCAAAAGGGGGTAAGGGGATGAGAGGGTTTCCATCAAAACTGTCTTGCCTGGCAGTTGCCCTCGTGCTCCTTGCGGCCTGGGGATGCAGCTCTCTCAAAGAGAGCAGCACCAGCATGCCGATCAAGGAGTACGAGAAGCTGATCGCCGGGCGTCTCGACGCCGACTACGTCGGCACCGACTCGTGCGTCGAGAAGTGTCACACCCACGACAGGCTGACGAAGGACTTCAGAACAAGCCTCCACGGCGGGCAGGTCACGGCCGGCACCGGCATGCCGCTGGTGAACTGTGAGTCCTGTCACGGACCGGGAAGCCTGGCTATAGGGAACGTCCGGAACGAAACCTGCGACTTCAAGACCTTCATCCCCCTCAAGGAAATCCCCAGCGGCGCGCAGTCCCTGGTCTGCCTCAAGTGCCACAGCTCCTTCTCCCTCGCCAACCTCTCGGGCTGGAGCAGCAGCCGCCACGCTGTCGCCAACGTGAGCTGTTCCGACTGCCACCAGATCCACAAGGGGCCGCAGCAGAAGGTGGCGCGGGACGAGATTACCGACCTTTGCGTTACCTGCCACAAGGAGGTGGTGGGCAAGCTGGAGGGCATGGTGGAGAAGTTCAATACGCTTGCGGAGAATCTGAAGAAAACGCTCAGCCACTTCAGAATCTGACCCGCGTGATCCTTACCCGCTTCAGTGAAACGATCGAGCGCCATTCGATGGCCGCCCGCGGCGAGAAGGTTCTCCTGGCCGTCTCGGGCGGAGCCGATTCGGTCTGTCTCCTTCACCTTTTTCTGGAGGCCCGCCGAAGTCTCGGCCTGCGCCTGGCCGTCGCTCACTTCGACCACGGGTTGAGGGGCGCCTCGTCCCGGGCCGACGCCTCCTTCGTCAGGAGACTCGCCGCCCGGCACCGGCTCGCCTTTTATCTCGGGCGCTCCTCCGGGAGAGAGGACGGCGGTGACGGCCTCCAGGAAGCTGCCCGCCGGGAGCGGCTCGATTTTCTGCTTCGCACCGCCCGGAGGCGGCGCTGCCACCGGGTTGCGTTGGGACACAACGCGGAGGACCAGGCGGAAACGATGATCATGCGCTTCCTCTCCGGAGGGGGACCGGCGGGGATGGGAGGCATCCCGCCCCTCAGCCACGGGGGAATAATCATTCATCCCCTCCTCGAGACCAGCCGGGGTGATATCGAAGGCTACCTCAAGACCCGGGGAATCTCCTGGAGGCAGGACATCTCAAACGAGAAGCCCGTCTACCTGCGAAACCGGCTCCGCCTCGAGCTTCTGCCACAGCTTTCCCGCCGTTACAATCCCCGCATCGTAGAGCATCTGGGAGAGCTTGCCGCCCTTCTGCGCCGTGACAGCGAACTTCTCGATGATCTTGCCGGCCCGATCCTCGAGGAGTCCTCGTCGTGTCGGGACGAGTACTTTTTTTCAGCCGCTATCCTGAAAAGGTCCCACCCCGCCCTGCTGACAAGAGCGTTCCTGACGGCCCTGCGGTCTCTGGCCCCTCGCGAGCGGGAGTTCGGCAGGCGTCACCTGGAGACCCTGCTCACCCACTCCGGCACCGCACGCCTCCTCACCTGGGACCTTCCGGGGGGGATAGTCGCCTACAGGGACGGGACCGGGCTGGCGCTGCGCAAGGGCAGGCTCCCCCTCCCTGCGATCACGGGCACTCACCTCCCCGCACCGGGGAGCGCACTCCTTCCCCGCTCTCTGGGGAAGGTAACTGCCTCGGTCAGAAGAAGGGGGGTCTCCTTCAATCCCCGCCGCCTGGCGGGCCTTCCCTGGAAGGTCGCCCTCGACTGGGAAAAAATCGAGCCTCCCATCCGTCTCCGGCGCAGGCGGCCCGGTGACCGCATCCGGCCCCTGGGACTCGGGGGAGAGCGCAAGATAAAGGACGTTCTCATCGACCGCAAGGTCCCCCGCCTGGACCGGGACCGCCTCCCCCTGGTCTGCGACAGCAGGGGCATCATCTGGGTCCCCGGCATCGTTCTCTCCCACCGGTGCCGCGTAACTCGAGCCACGGAGAAACTCCTCTTCCTCCGCGCACATTTCGAATTCCCTATGCTTCACTCGGGATGACAGGGCGAAGGGCCCAGGATGACGGCCGAAGGGACTCAGGCCGATGGCCGGCGGGGAAAGAGGCGCGGGCCGGCGAGCAGCATCTCGGCCAGAAGGAGAAAGAAAAGAGTGACGAAGAGCGCGCGGGTGAGGCTGCGTGATCCTGCCTGGAAGAATTCGGCGCCGTCCTCCCCTCCTTCACGGGAGAACACCTCCAGGGGCACCTGCTGGAAACGGCTCTTCAGCTCACCCGCCCCGATCCGGTGCAGGTCGGACTCCACAGACGGCGCATTCACGGCGAAAATCCCCTCCCTGTCACCGAGAGCATACGAGTAGAAGCCGACCTGTCTGCCGGCCCTGTAACGCGCCTTCCTGCCTTCTTCGGACGGCTTGAACTCGACACGGCTGACCGTGCCGTCCGGAGCCGTAACGGCCACGGCTGCCAGAGCGGGCACGCCCCTGAAGACCTTCTCCTCCCCGGCGAGGATCCCCGTTTCCTGGTTCGGGTCCAGATTTCCCGACAGTCCGAGAACCGCTCGGCGAAGGAGGGGCACAAACGCCGGCTTGGTCGGCAGGTCGCTCCACGCCAGATCGGCGGTGGAGGTGAAGAGAAGAACCTCCCCGTCTCCCACGCGGCCCCTGATCATCCACGGCTGCCCGTCCACGAACCGGGCCGGCACTGAAGTACCCTGCAGCTCTTCGACGACCTCCGCCCGCCTGGTAAAGGCGGCGGTTGAGAGTGTGCCGCCGTCTGGGGGGCGGAAGACGGAGAGCACTGCGTCTTCGTAATCGACGGCTCCCACCCTGAAGGGGCTCCCCGGCGCGGCGGTCTCGATTCCTCCGAGGCGGGCGGGGAGGAGTGACGTCAGGGAACCCGCATACTCCCCGGCCCGGCAGTTGCCGCCCCAGAAGACGACGAGCCCGCCTCCCCGGGAGACAAAGTCCGTCAGGGCCCGCCCGTCGGGGGGGGCGGGCACGTTGGCGAGAACCACCACGTCGTAGGCGTCGAGGTCCGCGCGGGCCAGTTCTTCCACCCCGGCCAGGCGAACCTCCAGGGGGTCCATAAGGGACAGCCTCTCGGGCCTCAGGGCCTCATGAACAAAGAAGGTCTCGCTCTCGACGAGGGTGAAGCCGGGATCTCCGTCCACCAGGAGGACCCTCACGGGAGGAGAGAGGCCCAGGCCGGCATACCGCCTGTCGTCGGCGGCGTAGCCATCCTCCCGAAGGCGCATTTCGATCCGGTGGCTTCCCTCCCCCAGCCCCTCGAAAAAAAAGGTCACGACCCCCTCGCTTCCCGGGTCGATGCCGGTCATCTTCCTGTCAGTCTCTTCACCGTCCAGCCAGAGCTCCACCTTCACGGCCGACTCGGGGCCGAGGTTCACAAGCTGCCCCGTCACCTCGATCCTCTCCCCCGCGATCCTGCTCTCTCCGCCGACATCAAGCGCGAGGACGCCCCCGCCGCTCATTTCGATCTCTCTCCCGACCCGAAATATCCTGACCGGCACGGAAGGGTCGGTGTCGCGGAGGGAAAGGTAGCTGAAATCCGACCAGCTCCCGCGGGCAAGATCGGAAAAGACAACGATTCGCCGCGGCCGCCGCTGCGCTTCCCTGAGCAGAATGTGCGCCTCCTCGAAGGCGCGCACGAAATCGCCCTTGTCGGGCAGCACCTCCGTCCGTGAAAGCTCCTGCAGAAAGGCGGGGCGTGTCTTCCAGGAGCCGACAGGCGCGACCTCTCCCATCCGGGCCGCCGGGATGAGCGCAAAGAGCTCACCCTCCGCGGCGCCCAGGGCAAAATCCTCCGCCATGACCCGAAGGGCCTCAAAGAGGCTCCGGCCGCCTTCACGGGCAGCCATGCTCAGGGAATTGTCCACAATCATGACGGTGTACCCCGCCTCCTCCCCGGGACCGGGAGAGGCGGGCGATCTGAGAACGGGCCGGGCCAGGATGAGAGCGAGAAGGAGCACGGCCGCCATTCTCACCGCCAGCAGCAGGAGACGACGCAACTTCAGGCGCCGGGATGATCTCCGGCGGGCCAGAAGGACGAAGCGGACCATGGAAAAGGGCAGGACTACTTCCCGGCGGCGCTGGAGCAGGTGGATGACAATCGGGACGGCGACTGCCAGACCGGCCAGCAGAAACCAGGGAGAGAGGAAGCTGAGGGTCATCCGGAGTATCCCCTTCGCGCGAGATACCTGACGAGACTCCTGTGAAGGGGCTCGTCGGTGAAAAAGAGGTCGTAGTCGGCGAAGTGGGCATGACAGAAGGCCTTGATCCTGCGGAGGTGCTCGTCCACCGCCGCCCGGTACTCCCTGCGGATCCCTCTCGGGTCCGTGGTGACTTCCAGCTCCTCCTCCATGTCCCTGAAAAGAGTCACCTTGCTGAAGGGGAAATCTATCTCCTCACGATCGGCGATGTGGAAGGCCATGATGTCGTTTTTGCGGTGCTGCAGGTGCTTGAAGCCCCTTTCCACGAATTCCGGGTCGTCGATAAAGTCCGATATTATGATGAAAAGCCCACGGCGATGCAGTTTCCTGGCAACCTCCTCCAGGGCAGCCGGTATGTCCGTGCGCCCCTCCGGCTTCAGCCCCTCCAGCTCGGTGATGATAGCCCGCAGGTGGTTGGGGTTGGACCGCGGCGCGAGGACCCGAAGCCCCTCCCCGCCCATGGTGACCAGCCCGACCGCGTCGCGCTGCAGGAGCATGAGGTAGGAGAGAGAGGCGGCGATGAAGCTGCCGTACTCCAGTTTCGTCACTCCCCCTCCGCTGTAGCCCATGGAGCCGCTGGAATCGAGAAAAATAAGGGCCCGCAGGTTGGTCTCGGCCTCGTACTCCTTCACGTAGTAGCGGTCCTGACGGGCAAAGAGCTTCCAGTCTATCCTCCTCAGCTCGTCTCCGGGCGCATAGGGGCGATGCTCCGAGAACTCCACCGACAGCCCGTGAAGAGAGCTGCGGTGCAGTCCGGCCATGAGCCCCTCCACAACGTGACGTGCCAGGAGGGTGAGGTTCTTTATCCTGGCCAGGATCACGGGATCGAAGTACTTCCCTGGGCGGCCGGGGCGGCCCCGGGGCGGAGTGATCCTACTTTCCATCTTCGGGGGTCTGCTCGAGGAGCTGGGTGATGATGTCGCGGGCCGTTATCCCCTCCGCTTCGGCGGTAAAATTCGTGAGGATGCGGTGCTGCAGCACAGCCGACGCGAGGGCCCGGATGTCTTCCGTCGAGGCGGCGTACCGTCCCGCCAGGAGGGCCCGGGCCTTGGCCCCGAGGACAAGATACTGGGATGCCCGGGGACCAGCCCCCCAGGAGACGCCCTCCCGGACGAATCCCAGCGATCCTTCTTTCGCGGGCCGGCTCGCCTGCACCAGGCGCACGGCGTAGTGCACCACGTGATCCGCCGCCGGAACCCGCCTGACAAGCTCCTGGAAGCGCAGAATTCTGCCGGCGTCGAGAACGGGCTCCACCTCCGAAACAGCGCCGGACGTGGTGGTGCTGACCACCCGCACCTCTTCGTCGAAGCGTGGGTAGTCGATGTTGATGCTGAACATGAACCTGTCGAGCTGGGCCTCCGGGAGAGGATACGTCCCCTCCTGCTCGATGGGATTCTGGGTGGCGAGAACGAAGAAGGGTCGTTCCAGTTCGTAGGTCTGCCCCCCCGAGGTCACCTGGTATTCCTGCATGGCCTGCAGCAAGGCGGCCTGTGTCTTGGGAGGCGTACGGTTGATTTCGTCGGCAAGAAGCACGTTGGTGAAAAGAGGCCCCCGGATAAAACGGAACGACCGCCGCCGGGAGACGTCCTCTTCCAGGATATCCGTGCCCGTGATGTCCGACGGCATCAGGTCCGGAGTAAACTGAACGCGGTTGAAGGAAAGTTCCAGGGCCCGGGCAAGGGTGCTGACGATGAGAGTTTTGGCCAGGCCGGGGACCCCGATGAGCAGGCAGTGCCCGCCGCAGAAAAGAGCTGTGAGCAGGTCGTTCACCACCTGCTCCTGCCCGACGATCACCTTGCCTATTTCGCGGCGAATCTCTTCCCTGGCCCGGACAAGGTCGGCGGCCATGCGCACGTCGTCTTCATCTCTCCATTGAGTCATTTCTTCCTCCGGTTACGACACGGGTTGTCGACCTTCTGAGCCGACTCCATTGTAGTGGCCATCCTTCTCTTCTCCAAGTCAGCGAATCAGGGCCTTCCGAGGGCGCGCCTGAGCTCCGGATCGGCCGGGTTGAGCTCCAGGGACGTCTCCCACGACCGCACCGCCGCCTGCGTCTCTCCCAGTTCCATGAGCACCGACCCGAGATCTTTCCAGACGAAGGGATTGAAAGGATTGACAGCGAGGTACTCCTCCAACGCACGGCGCGACTCCTTCCATCGGCCTTCCAGCGCGAGGACTTCCGCCAGGTTGGCGTACGAAGTGGGGTAGCCGGGATAGATCGCCGCTGCCTCCCGGAAACGGGCTTCGGCCTTATCATTGGCGGACAGCTCCCTCTGCGCCATGCCGATCCTGTTGAGGACGAAGGGCGACGCGGGAGAGATCTTCAGGGCCCTCCTGTACTCCCACAGCGCGGCGCTGTACCGGTGACGGGCCCGCAGCATATCGCCCAGCTTGATGTGCTTCCTGGCCTCCAGGGGCTGCCATCTTTCCAGGTCCCATTCCTCCGCATCGCCGCCGTTCCCGCCGGAGTGGACCTTCATGTCCGGTATGCTCAGGCCCTGGATCTCCACGAAGCCGCGCCCATCAAGATAGACGCGCCACCTCTTTTCGAAGCCGGCCAGATCGATGCCGAGGGACTCCCGCATCGCCGGCCCGGTCTCCTTCCTCTCCTCGCCTGAGGCCATCTTCTTCAG
>JAUWCW010000310.1 GCA_030609125.1 Candidatus Rokuibacteriota bacterium | reverse complement strand
GGCCGTTCCTCCCCGGCTCCGAAAGCGGATCCTTTCCCTGGGGCAGGAGGGCCGGAGAGCACAGCGGCTTCTTGAGGAGGGGGCGGGCCTCTCACCGGGAGAGCTCTACGAGCTGCTCGTCCCTTTCGACAGGGAAGCGGTGATCTACGCCTGGGCCCGGACCTCCCGTCGCGCGGCGGCGGCAGCTGCCGAGACGTACCTGACGAAAAGCATCCACGTAAACGTCCTCACCAGGGGACGTGATTTGAAAGCAATGGAGTACCCTCCCGGGCCCTTTTACCGCACCATCCTCTCGGCGCTCCTGAAGGAAAAGATAGACGGCGCGTCCATGGGTCGGAAGGAGGAAAGAGCGTGGATCCTGAAGGAATTCCCGCTTCCCGCGCGAGTTCCTCTCCGTTGAAGGTGTGATAGAATCCGCTGACCAATGGACTGGACCTGTTTCGGCATGGAAACCAGCCTGGTGCTGGCGCGCCTCGCCGGCCGCTACGTCCCCAGCCTCACCGAGCCCCGCTGAGCGGGGTCCGGCTGGGACAGGCCCCGCTCAGTCGTCGTAATTTCCGCGGGCGAGGACCTTGCGGGGCCTGGCTCCGTCGGCGGGACCGAGCAGGCCGGCTTTCTCCATCGCCTCGATCATCCTGGCGGCCCGGTTGTACCCCACGCGGAGCCTGCGCTGCAGGAACGAGATCGACGCCTGCCCGGTCCTGGTGATGAGCTCGACGGCCTGGTCGTACATCTCGTCCTCCTCGCCGTCCGTGTCTTCCGGCTCATCCACCGGGGGCGCCTTGAGGATGGTCTTGTCGTAGTGGGGCTCCGCCTGCTGCTTGAGATGGTCCACGAGGCGGTTGACGTCGCTCTCGGAGACGTAGGCGCCGTGAATGCGCTCCAGCCGGTTCGTTCCGGGCGGGAGATAGAGCATGTCCCCCTTTCCCAGCAGCTGCTCCGCCCCGTTGGCGTCGAGAATGACCCGGGAGTCGATTTTGGATGAGACCTGAAAAGAGATCCGGACGGGGAGGTTGGCCTTGATGACCCCGGTGATGACGTTCGTCGACGGGCGCTGCGTGGCGATCATCAGGTGGATCCCCACCGCCCTTGAAAGCTGGGCCAGCCTCGTTATGGAATCTTCCACCTCGTTCTGGGCCAGGATCATCAGGTCCGCCAGTTCGTCGATGACGATGACCAGGTACGGCATCGGCGCCGCCCCTTCCTTGCCGCTTTTCGCCTCCTTGCGTATGAGCTTGTTGTAGGACTCGATGTTGCGGACCTTCCTCTCGGCGAGGAGGCGATACCGCTCCTCCATGATTCCCACTGCGTTGCGAAGGGCGTAGGCGGCTTTCTTGGGGTTGCTCACGACCGGCGCTATGAGGTGGGGGATGCCGTCATAACTGGTGAGCTCCACCATCTTCGGATCGATCATGAGAAACTGGATCTCGCTCGGGGCGGCGTTGAAAAGAATGCTGCAGATCATGGAGTTGATCATGACGCTCTTGCCCGCCCCGGTGGCGCCGGCGATCAGAACGTGCGGCATCCCGGCCAGGTCGCTCGCCTGGGGATGGCCGAAGATGTTCTTGCCGAGGGCGACGGTAAGCTTGGAGCTGCCGGAGCGGTACTCCTCGGAGAGCATGATGTCCTTGAGGTGAACCAGCTCTCTCTGGTGATTGGGAATCTCGATGCCGACCACGGACTTTCCGGGGATGGGGCCGACGACCCTCACGGCGATGGCGCTCATGGCCAGAGCCAGGTCGTCGGCGAGATTGACGATGCGGTTGACCTTGATGCCGGGTGCCGGCTCGAACTCGTACATGGTGATCACCGGGCCGGGGTGTACCTGTGTGACCTTTCCGGTCACGCCGAAATCGGCGAGCTTCTTTTCCAGGAGGCGTGAATTGGCTATGAGCTCCTCACGCGACAGGAGGGTCCTGCTCTCGGGCGGATCCTCAAGCAGGTCGAGGGACGGCAGCACGAACTCCTTTCCCTGGCCGCGAAAATCGAAGGCTTCCTGCTTTGCCTGTCTCGCTTTGCTGCGGGGGCGGACGACGGGAATGTGGTCGATGATTTCCGGCTCCGCGGCGGATGTGGAGGCAAAAGAGGCGTGGGCGGTGCGCTTGGAGCGGACCTTCACGGCCCGCCCCCGGGCCAGCCGCATTTTCTGCCGGATCTTCCGCCAGAGACGAACGATGCCCTTCCAGGCCGAGGAGGCGACGGCGCGAACGGTGAGCTTCGTCGTGAGAATCACGGCGACGACGATGCTGAAGATGAAAAAGAGAAAGGCCCCCGCCCAGCCGAGATGCCGGGTGAGGAGCCCCTTGAGCAGAGTCCCGACCATTCCTCCCGGCCAGGCATCCCTGAAAACGGGGTCGGCTTTGAAGATGAGACTCGTCATCCCCAGCAGGGAGAGGAAAAAGATGACCGCCCCGGTGAACCTCGCCAGCGCGGTGAGGCGCTTCGGCGCCAGCCTGACGAAGCAGCCGAGGGCCAGGACGAAGGCGAAGAGGGGGAAGATGTAGGCGCCGAAGCCGAAAAACTGAACCAGCAGGTCGGACAGGTACGCCCCGAACCGTCCGAGGTAGTTCCCGTAGCTGGACTCCGGAGCGGCGGCGTTGGAGGACGGGTCGCCGGGGTGATAGGAGATGAGGCTGATGATGGCCGCCACCGTGAGGGCCACAAGGGCGACGCCGAGGATCTCCCTGATGCGGTTCCACCGGGCCGCCCTCTTTTCCCTGGCGGCAGCCCCGGAACGGGAGGGAAAGTTGCCGCCCCGGGCTTTGGCGGGCTTCTTCTTTGCAACCATGGCTGTTATCCGCTGCCGCCCCGACGGGAGGGAGAGGAAAGCTCGTTCATCATGTGTGCGGATCCGGGAAGAAAGTTAACATCAGCGATTGATTCTAGCAGATCGTCCATGTCCAGGGAAGCCGACGGCCCACGGCCCCCCCCCTTTTTTGCAGATGCCGAAGAGGGGGGATCCTGAACGTTCCGCGACCGGTCCTAGCCCGGAAATTTCATGAGCCATCTGCTGCGAGCGCGGATATCACGTAATCTCCACGCTCTCGCACCGAAGTTCATGAAATATCCGCGCTAGAACTTGAGGGATTCGAAATCGGGCAGCTCGGCCAGGTCCTCGAAGAGGAAGGTGTGGCAGTTGTC
>JAUWCW010000365.1 GCA_030609125.1 Candidatus Rokuibacteriota bacterium | reverse complement strand
TCGCCCCGCGCGTCGAGGGGGACGCAGAAGAGATTGGACTCCGCCAGCCTCTCCATGAAATCCCCCCCGTCGCACTCCGGCCCGCACATGCCCTTGCACTCCGGTGCGCAGAGGGTCTGGCAGAGGGGAGCGCAGAAACGGTCGAGGATGGAGGTCTTGAGGAGGGCCTCCCGCACCGCCGGTGGCTGGCGGGAGAGGACTTCGGCCACCAGGTAATCCTGAATGTGACGCGTGTCTCCCCGCAATTCGCGCAGGAAGGCGTTCGCGTCTTCCGCGTGGTCCATGGCCAGCGCCGCCAGGCGCAGACCGCCCGGCCAGCCCTCGGTCTTGATCTGAAGCTGCGAGGCGGCGCTCGCGCCGATGTCGCCCTCGACGGCTTTTGCGAGAAAGGCGGCGGTTTCGTCAACGGTGAACTTCAGGTCCGCCTGCCTGATCTCCGCCATCCTCCCCGCGGCGCGAAGGGAGGCGAGGGGCAGGGGGGGGTCGCGCCGCGTCAGGATCACCAGGTGGAGGGCGGTGATGTTCTGTTTCAGCAGACGGGTGAGCAGTTCGTGGATCTCCGGCTCCTTGATGAACCCGTAGTCGTCGAGGACGAGGACAAAGGGGTCTTCAATGAGGTCCAGCTCGGCGATCAGCTCGTCGGCGAGCACCGCTACCGGCGGCGCCGAAGGCCCGGAGAGGAGAGGAGTGGTTCGCGCACACGCCCCGGGGAAGAGCGAGTCGACGGCGGCGCTGAAGTACCTGAGAAAGGTTGCGAGGTCGCTGTCGTTTTCATCGAGGGAGAGCCAGGCCCCGGGAGATTCGAGCCCGTCCATCCAGGCGCCGACGAGGGTGCTCTTGCCGTAGCCGGCCGGGGCGGAGACGAGGATCAGCGGTATGTTGCAGCTGCGCTCGAGCAGCTTCAGCAGCCGAGGCCGCGGAACGTAGTCCGCGGGCACCCGTGGGCGGTGCAGCTTCGTCTTCAGAATCGACATTGTTTACAGTCTGAGCATTGAGCAAAGGGACTCGGGACTGGTCAACAAGCCATTACTTCTGCCGGATGAAGGCGACGTCAAAGGTGGTCCCCTGGACGGCCTGGAAGTAGCTGCCGATCAGGGCGTCCCTCGCGCGATCGTAGGTGAGGATGTAGGTCGATCCCGGGTAGTTGACGTCCTGGAGCACCACCGTCAGCACAGGTCCGGCGACGCTGTCGGCGAACTCCGCGCGCTCCACGTTGATCGGCCTAGGGTTGAAATAGCCTACCTCCAGGGCGTCTCCCTCCTCTGAAGGTCTGACCTCGATGACGTAGAAGGCGTCGGTTCGCACCCAGCGGCCGGCGAGGACCTTCGCTTCCTGAGAAGTGCTCTTCAGGGTCTGGCGGGATGGTTCGCCTTGGCCCGTCTTCCCCGTGTCCCCGGCCAGCGCCGGGGGGCAGAAGGCTGCGACGCAAACGGCAGCAATGACGACCACTGTTCCGATCGTTCTTCTTTCTCTCATGACTCTCACTCGAAGGGGCTGGGTATGACCGGCGCCGCTTGGAATAGGAACGTCCACCGGGTGCCTAAAACTTCCGATCTGATTATAGCGGAATCCTCATGGAAGCACCTCTTCCAGCGGCGATCCTGCGGCGGAACTGGGAGGGGTCATTCCCAGGAAGGCGGAGAGCGTCGGTGCCACATCGACGGGGTGGACGAGGCGGTTGATCCTCTGCGCCCGGATCGACGGGCCGGCGAAGATGACCGGCACGTGGGTGTCGTAGCGCCAGGGGGAGCCGTGCATCACGGCGACGGGGCCCTTGTCGAAGAGAAACCAGTAGGGCTCCTGGGCGACGTAGATGTCGCCGGAGCGGGAGACGTGGGTGTTGCGGCGGACCTGCTCCAGCACCGGGGAATACTCCAGCGCCGAGAGCCCCCTGCGCGGCACCGCGTAGGCGACCCCGTCGACGTTGACAATGGCGGCGGCGACGGCCCCTTCCGCCTCCGACTTGTCGACCTTCGCCGCGGCGAGCTTTTCGTCGTTCAGGTAGACGTAGGGGCGGAAGAAGAACTTGACGATCCCGTCGATGCCGAAGGTCTTCTTCCCCGCCACGTTGGCGGCATCGACGATGCCGTCAGGGGAGAGGCGGCCCACCTCGTATCCCAGCTCCGTCATGTACTCCGGCATCTCGGCCATGCCGTGATCGGCGGAGAGGACGATCAGGGTGTGCGCGAGGCCGACCTTCTCGTCTATGAAGGAGAAGAGGTCGGCGAGGGTGCGGTCAAGCTGGAGGACGACGTCCTCGTTCTCCAGGCTGGAAGGGCCGAAGAAGTGGTTGACCGCGTCCACGCCGGAGAAGCTGACGGCCAGGTAGTCGGGGATCGCGTCCCGGCCCAGTTCTTCACGCTCGACGAGCGCCTTGGCGAAGTCGAGGAGGAGCCGGTCTCCGACGGGGCTGATGATGAGCTTCGTGGGAAAGAGTTTGTCGTCGGCCTTGCCGAAGGGATGGGGAAAGACGCGGCCGTAGCCGCGCAGATCCACCTCGTAGGGGCGGTCGTCCTGGTCGGCATAGACGTACGTCGACGGATCGTTGAGGAGTCTCCAGGAACTGCCGGCGTGACCGGCCGCTTTCCGGGCAGCGTTCCACTCCCGGGCCCA
>JAUWCW010000218.1 GCA_030609125.1 Candidatus Rokuibacteriota bacterium | reverse complement strand
GTAGCCCGTGGCGTCCTTGACGATTTTCCCGCCCAGGTTGAGGATTTCCCCGGTGGGAAGAACGACCTCGAGGCCGCACACGTAGTCCCGGGTCACTCCGTACTTGACTGCCCGGGCGCCTCCGGCGCCGGTGGCGACGTTTCCGCCGATGCTGCACGAGTCGAGGCTGGCCGGATCGGGAGGATAAAAGAGGCCCCGGGCCTCCACCTCCCGCTGCAGAAGACCGGTCACTACCGCCGCCTCCGCCACGGCCATCATGTTCCCTTCGTCGATCTCGAGGATGCGGTCGAGTTTCTCCAGCGAGAGAACGACAGCTTTGTCGAAGGGGACCGCACCTCCCACGAGACCGGTCCCTGCGCCCCTCGGCACCACGGCAAAACCGGTCTCCGACGCCATTTTCAGAAGGGCCGCAATATCTTCGGCGCTCCGCGGGCGGACGACGAGACCGGGAGGTTCGAAGAGCCCGGGGGTTTCGTCCCGACCGTACCGCTCCATGTCAGCCGGGTCATGAAGGACGGAGCCTTCCCCCAGGAGGGATTCGATGCGGCGGTGCAGTTCCGCGCTGTCGGTCATTGCCGGGCTTGTCCCGAAGGTCGGCTCAGCGGTAGAGGAGCACGGGGACCTTGGCTTTCCTGAGAATGCCGTCGGTGGTGCTTCCCAGCAGCAGTTCCCTCACCCTGCTGTGACCGTAGGCTCCCATGATGATCAGGTCGCAGGCGGAGCTTCCCGCGGCGGAGAGGATGCCCTCCGTGGCTGCCCCCCCCTCGAGGATCTTCTCGGGTACGATGCCGTGAGGCTTGAGGAAGGATTCGGCCTCGCTCAGGTGCCCGTGACCCGCGCGGCTGTCGGACGAGACGCAGACCACCGCCACCTCCAGCCCGCGGTTCTCCGCCATGGAGGCGGCGACGCCGAGGGCCCTGTTGGCCGTTTTGCTGCCGTCGTAGGCGACGAGGATTTTCCTGAGGGGCCGTGATTCAAGGGGGGTGACGAAAACCGGGCGTGAGCAGCCCCGTGCGACCTCTTCCAGCACGGAGCCGAGGAGGAAGCCCTTCCAGGAGGCGTGCTCGCCGCGCCGCCCGATGATAATGGCGCCATGCTCCATCGCCTCCCGGCAGATGGTGCGGCTGACAACTCCCGTCTCCACCCTGGTCGTGCAGTCCAGGCCTTTCTCCTTCAGGGAGGCGGCATGGTTTTCGAGGACCATCGCCGCCTTCTCCTCCATCGCCGTGCGGACGCGATCCTGGAAATCCAGAAAAGGGGTTATCCCCACCGATCCGGAGAGATCGGCGAGAAAGGGCCCTTCCAGGCTGATAATGTCGATCACGTACAGGAGCGTCAGCCGCGATTCCGACTGTCGCGCCAGCTCGGCGGCGTAGTCGACCGCTCCGGCGGAGTACTCCGAACCGTCAACGGCAACCAGAAAACTCTTCAGCATAGCCCAGCCTCCCCGCGGGGTCCCCGATGAGGGACCTTCCGGCGTCAATAAGAGATTTTCACTTCCATCGTCACCGGCTCGAGGGGCTTTTCACCACGGCGGGGGACCGCGACGATCTTGTTCGCCACCTCCTGGCCTTCGATGACCCTTCCGAAAACGGTGTACTTTCCGTCGAGATTGGTCGACGTGCCGACCATGATGAAGAACTGCGACCCCGCGCTGTTGGGGTCCCTGCTCCTGGCCATGGAGAGGATGCCCGGGACGTGCTTGGTGTTGTTGAATTCTGCGGGAATGCTGTAGCCCGGACCGCCCGTGCCGGTGCCTTTCGGGTCGCCGCCCTGGATCATGAATCCGGGAATGACGCGGTGAAAGATGGTGCCGTTGTAGAACCCCTCTTCGGCGAGGGAGATGAAGTTCTTGACGTGCAGGGGGGCACGGTCGGGGTAGAACTCGATGACCATCGCACCCTGAGGGGTGGTGATGGTGGCTTTCGCCTTGGCGTACCTGGCGATCTCCTCCTTGGTGGGGGGGGAGGGCGCCTCGCGGGCGACGGCGCTGCCGAGGGAAAGCATGAGTCCGAGGACAGTGAGGATGGCCACGTTTTTCATTGAATCCGCTCCTTCTTTCTGAAACTTTCCGAGATCTCCGGGGGACGGGCACTCCCTGCGCTCCACGCCCGGAACCGCCTGTTTTTGAGGGTCCTCCCCTCGCCGTGATACTATACCACGCTAACACCGGGCGGCGCTATCGAAGTGCAGGGCAGGTCGGGCCGCATGACGGGAGGATACGATATGACGGGCCGTTTCAGGGAGCGGGCCCTCACCGCTTTCCTGGCCAGGAAAGGCTATCACTGAGCGGAGGCCGTCCTTCTGGGGCTGAAGGAAGAACTCACTCTCGACAACAGTCTCATACCGCGCATTGCCTCCCCTTTCGGGGGAGGGCTTGGGCGCTCCGGAGCACTCTGCGGAGTGGTGAGCGGATCGCTCATGGCCCTTGGAATTCTCAAGGGCCGGGATACGGCCGAAGAACGGGTCGAGACGGTCCTGGAAGAATCACGGACCTTCCTGGAGGGATTCCGGGAGCGCTTCGGCACTCTCGAGTGCAGGGAACTCGCCGGTTACGACCTCTCCATCTCGACCCAGCGAAAGCTCTTCGTCATCAAGCGGGTGAAGGAGAAAACCTGCGCCGGCCTTCTGGAATGGGCCATCGACGAGCTCGAGAAGCACCTTCCTTAAGGACGTTCGATCTTTCCCGTGCTTTCCCGAGCCCCCCCAGACGTTGCGGCCAGCCCAACACAGTCGCAGGCCATTTATGCAATGTCTGGCGGCCAGCGGCCCAGGGGCTCAAGGTGCCGGCGGAGGATCTCGAGGTGCTCCAGGAAGACCGGCTGCTTGCGGGGATCGCGCAGCAGATAGGCGGGGTGGAAGAGGATCATGAAATCCGTTCTGGGGTAGTCCGTCGAGGAGAAGATCCGCCCCGCCTCGTCTTTCATGGCAAAGGTCTTCTTCTCCCTGAAGAGGTGGCGCACCGCCGTCGCCCCCAGGAGCAGAATCGTGTGAGGGCGGACGAGACCGATCTGCTTCTTCAGGAAAGGCAGGCAGCTTTGCGCCTCCTCCCGGCGGGGCGCCCTGTTTCCGGGGGGGCGGCACTTGACGATGTTGGCGATCAGAAGGTGCCGCTCCGTGTCGATCCCCGCCCGGGCCGCCAGCCTGTCCATGAGCTGCCCGGCCCGGCCGACGAACGCCCGTCCCTGGAGGTCCTCCTGCTCGCCCGGCCCCTCCCCGACGGCCATGATGCGGGCCTGCGAACTGCCCCGGTCGACGACTATCTGCGTTCTTCCCTCCGAAAGCGCGCACCTGGTGCACGCGGAGTCCCGCAGCAGCCTCCGGAAGGTGTTGTATTCGTCCGCTGCCAGGATGGAATTCGTCGTATCACCGAAGAGGTCGAACTGGGCTCCCATCTCTCGTCCTCCGTTTTTTCCTTCAATAATAATGGCTTTGACGCGCGAATGAATCTTCCCCAAGAAATAGCTCTTTTTTGCTTGACAAGCAAGAATATAGGAGTATCTTAATATTATGGTTTTGTAATATTCTGGGAGTTGAAGGAGCACACGTGAACAGAATACTGGACGATGAGCAGTTGGCGAGGGCGGCGGATGTTCTCAAGGCGGTCAGCCATCCGGCGCGCCTGAGAATCATCGAGTTGCTGGAGGCGGGCGAGAGGTCGGTGACGGAGATCCAGGACTATCTCGGCATCACCCAGTCCCTGACCTCCCAGCACCTGAGCAACATGCGGATGAGGGGAGTCCTCAAGTTTCGCAAGAACGGCAACATGGTCTATTACTCCGTGTCCAATCCGGACGTGGTCAAGGTCATCCACTGCATTCGCAAGAGCGACACTGTCGAACAGCACACGTAACTGAAGGAGGCAAGTCATGAGTGAGGTCAATGTGAAAGAAATCAAAGCCGATGATACTCTCGATGCCCGCGGTATGGGCTGCCCGATGCCGCTCCTCAAGGCCAAGAAGGCATTCGAGAAGCTGGGACCAGGACAGGTGCTCGAGATCGTCGGTACCGATCCGGGGTCGAAGAACGACTTCCCCAACTGGGCGCAGAGGACCGGAAACGAGTACCTCGGCTTCGTCGAGGAGTCGGACCACTACAAATTCTACTTGAAGAAGAAGTAGGGAGCCGCGCCAGCTTGCGAACGCCCTTTCCGAAGGGAGGGAGGCGACGGAAACGGCTAGCCACTCCGGCGACGCCGACTATGACGCTCTGGTGAAAGGGCCTTTGAAAACGACCAGGCAGTCTGCTGGTGGTAACGCCACGGTGCATCACATGATGAGAGGAGAATTCCCATGAGTGAACTGACCCCCGAAATAGAGAA
>JAUWCW010000050.1 GCA_030609125.1 Candidatus Rokuibacteriota bacterium | reverse complement strand
TCCGGGAGACGTGGCCCGGATCCGCCCCATCCTTATCCACGAACTGGCTCACGCCTTCATTCTCGCCATGGCCCCCCGCGGTCTCCCCCTCTGGTTCCAGGAGGGTCTGGCCAAGCACTTCGAGGGCGCTCCCACCAGCGGGGCCGAGGCCTACCTCGAGAGACACGGAGGATCGTTCCCCCGCACTCTGCAGGGACTCAACGGAGGTCTGAGGGGCCGGGGGGGATCGGTCGAGGCCTCCTATCTTGCGGCCCTGCTGGCGGTCAGATTGATCATCGACGAGGAGGGTTTCTGGACGGTGAGAAGAGTGCTGGAATCCGTCGGGAAGGGGGTGCCCTTCGAGGAGGCCTTCAGGGAGGAGACACGCCTTGAAACCCTGGAGTTCCAGGAGCGCTGGCTCTCCTCTCTTCCCTGATCCGCAGGAGCTTGAAAAAGATGCGAAAAACGTATATAAAATGAGCCATCTACTGCGGCGGCACTCAACGTGGAGGGCAGCGTGAGAGATTGGCAGGTACACCCCGCACGACTCGTCAGGCTTTTCATGGCCCTTTCCCCGCTCGTCCTGGCGCTGCTGCTTGTATCGTGTTGCAGCCGGGCGCCCGAGGAGCCCCCCGCAGCTCCCGCCCCCGCAGCCCTCGAAGCCGATGCCGACCTGGTGATCGCCCTGCTTCCGGAACGGAATGTCTTCGAGCAGAAGATCAAGTATCTTCCTCTCCAGGCGTATCTATCGCGGAAGCTGGGGCTCAGTGTCTACTTCAAGCTCCTCGACAACTATGATCACATCTTTTCCGAGCTCCTCGAAGACCGCGTCGACGGCGCTTTCTGGGGAAGCATGAACGGCGCCATCGCCCAGGTTCGCGGAGGTGTCGAGATCCTGGCCCGTCCGGTGTGGCCCGACAACTCCTCCACCTATTGGGGCTACATCTTCACACTCGAGGGGAGCGGCATAACTTCGGATCCCGCGACGTGGAGGGGCAGAAGCATCGCCTTCGTGAACAAGGTCACCACCGCTGGTTTTCTTTATCCGCTGAGCGTCCTCCGCCAGGCGGGCATCACCGACGATCCCGGGACGTATTTCGACCGGGCGATCTTCTCCGGGAGTCACGATGCCTCGCTCATCGCCGTCGTCCAGGGAGAGGTCGACATGGGGGCCTGCAAGAACACCATCTTCCAGGAGTTCCTGCAACGCAACCCCGATGTTGCCGCCAACGTCAAAATCCTCTCCACCTCGGCCGCAGTGCCGTCCAACGGTCTTGGCGTCAGGCCCAGCCTCGATGACGGCCTCAAAGCCAGACTCCGGGAGGCCCTCCTCACCATGCACGAAGATCCTGACGGGATGGCTGCGCTGAACAAGTTCGGGGCCCTGAAATTCATCGAGACTTCCTTTCAGGACTATTCCCCGGTCATCGACATGGCAGAAAAGGCGGGCATCAATCTCTCCGACTGGCCCCTCCGGAACGTCCGTGAGGCCCGCCCCTACAGGTAAGACACCTTCATGAGCCTTCGCCTCCGCCTCCGTCTCGGAGTCATTCTGCTCGCGGTCGTCTGCCTGGGCGGCACCGCCTTGATAGTTCGGAATCTCAATTTTCTCCGCCGGAACCAGGACGTTTTCGTCTTCAAGGACACTCTGTTCCACATGCACCACCACGCCCTGGAAAAGATCCAGACCGCCCAGGCCCACCTTTACAAGCACAAGGCGGGCTACTCACGCAACATCGACGGTCTCGTCGCCGAAATCGTCGCTTTCGACTCTCTCCTTATGAGCATTCCAAAATCCTACCGGGAGTACCCTCACCCCGAGTACTGCACCTCCTGCCACGACAGCCTCGCTGACGACGTCGCACGCCTCGAAGCAAGGATGGAAGACCTGGGAGTCAAGATCAACGAGTATCAGGGGCACATCAGCATTCTCATAACAACCTCCGACCCGCAGGCTCAAATCGTCCACCACGACCACGCCAACGCTCTCGGTGAGGACATCATCCAGACCATCAGCTCCATCAACACCTCTGCCGGTTTCATGGTGAACCAGCTTCTCGCCGCCAACACGCGCCTGGCGGGGGAAACCATTTTCACCGTCACCGCCGTCGTCGCCTTCGTCGTCCTCCTCGCCCTCGTGATCATGGGCTACACCCATTACTCCATCAACCGCCTCATGACCTCCCTTCTTCGGGGAACAGAGTCCATCTATCGCGACGACTTCAGCCTCCGCCTTCCCAACACCGGCGGTCAAGACGAGTACAGCCTTCTCGCCTCCCGCTTTAATCTCATGGCCGAGCATCTTCACGACCGCGACCTGGAGATCCAGCAGAAGGCGGAGGAGTTGAGCCGCGCGAACGTCCAGCTTCGCGACCTCAACGAAAACCTGGAAGCCCGGATCGGCGAAAGGACTACCGAGCTGGAAAACATGGTCGACCGGCTCCAGGAAACGACGTCCGCCCTGGGAGAGTCAAAGCGGCGGCTCGAAGCAGCCAACATCGACCTGCTCAAGGCCAACCAGGCGAAATCCAACTTCCTCTCCATCGTCTCTCACGAGCTGAAGACCCCTCTCTCCGTCATCAACGGTTTCCTCTCCCTCATCCTCGACGAGCGTTACCGGCAAGACCCCCAGCAGCTGCGTGAAGCCGTGGAGATCAGCAAACGCCGGGGGCAGCAGCTGACGCGGATGATAGATGAGCTCATAGACCTTTCGCGACTCGACGCCAAGGCCATGGTCATTCACAGGGAGGAGGTTGCCGTAGAGAGCGCCCTCCTCGATGTGGTCGAGCAGTTTCAGGAAGATCTCCAGAGAAAGCAGATAAGGCTCAACACCTCCTCCTGCGGGCGGCGGATCTTCTGCGACCCGGACAAGATCAAGCAGGTCTTCACGAACCTCATCGGCAACGCCATCAAGTTCTCACCCGAGGGCTCCACCATCGATCTCGAGTGCCGGGAGGACGACGCCTCCTTTCACTTCCTCTGCCGGGACAGAGGGATAGGCATTCCCGAACAGGAACAGGAGAAGATCTTCGAGAAATTCCACCAGGTCGACTCTTCAGCCACCAGGCACTACGGCGGCGCCGGGCTCGGCCTGAGCATCGTGAAAGAGATCGTCGCTCTTCACGGCGGCAAAGTCTGGGCGGAAAGCGAGCCGGGGAAGGGCTGCACCTTCCATTTCACGCTTCCCGGGACCGGCGCCCCGGACGGCTCCGATCCCGGAGACTCCTCCCGTACTTTTCCCCGCGCCGAGCTCACCTGAGGCGGGTTGCGTTTCCGCGGCGCCCCGGCCATTTTCGCAGATACACAAAGAGGTCATCGGCCACTGCGGCAGGAAGCCCCTCCACCGCCTGCAGATCCCTTCGGCTCGCCCGCCGCAGTCTCTCCAGGCTCCCGAACCTCCTGAGGAGAAGCTTCCTGCGCTCCGGGCCGATCCCGGGCACCGCCTCGAGTGCACTCCCGAGCACTCTTCTGCTTCTCACCCTGCGATGGTACGCCACCGCGAAACGGTGGGCCTCATCCCTCACCGTCTGGAGCGTACGCAGCACGTCGGGAACCCTGTCCAGGTGAAGAGAGTCTCTTCTGCCCTCCGCGTAGACTGCGTCTCTGGAGCGTCCCCCCCCGGGCTTGGCGATCGCGACGGTGAGGGCGGGTTGCCACTTCCGCCCGGCAAGACACCTTCTCACCGCCGACAGGTGCCCTTTCCCGCCGTCCAGAAGCAGGATGTCCGGCCCGGGCCATCTCCCCTTTTCAATTCTCGCCGCCAGCCGCTTCACCACTTCGGTCATGGCGGCGTAATCGTCGCCCCCGGCGGGGGACCCGATCCGGAACCTCCGGTAACGGCTTTTCTTGAACCTGCCGCCCTCCCACCATACGAAGGAGGCGACGGTGTCGGTACCGCAGATGGCGGACACGTCCACCGCCCCCAGAGTGCGGAGCCCTTTAAGCCTGGCCGCCACCATCCCCAGTTGGCCCACGGCGTCCTCGCCCCCGCCGCGAGTCTTTCCTCTCTCCAGCGTCTCCATCGCATTGCGCGACGCCAGCGACACGAGCGCCCGCAGAGGCCCTGCTCTGGGCACCAGAAGCCTCACGCGCCTTCCGCGCTTCCCCTGCAGCCACTCCTCCATGGCCTCGAATCCGGCCGGCCTTTGGGGGAGAAGGATCTCCGGCGGCACGGAAGACGCCCTGTCGTAGAACGCGCGCAGGAACTCGGAGAACATCTCCCCTTCCTCCTCGGGACTCTCCCTGACATGGATCGTTCTGGCCCCGACGATCTGCCCCTTCGCCGCGTGCAGAACCGTCACCACCCGCCTCTCCCCGAGGATGGCGCTGCCGAGGACGTCCAGATCACCCCTTCCGGGAAAGTGCACCTTCTGCCTTTGGAGCGTCGCCTCAATCGCCCCGATCCGGTCCCTCAGGACCGCCGCCTCCTCATAGCGCTCCTGTCCGGAGAGCTCCAGCATCCGCTTCCGGTATTCCCCCGCCAGCTCCCTTCCCTTTCCCTGCAGAAAGAGCGCGACCCCCCGGACGAGCTTCCCGTACTCCTCGCCGGTGACCCTGCCGGCGCAGGGCGCCAGGCATCTGCCCATCTGGAAGTTCAGACAGGGTCGCCCCCGCCGTGCCTTCAGAGCCGTTCGGCACTTTCGCAGCGGAAAGATCCTCTGCAGGATCGCCACCGTTTTCCGCATCGCCCCGGCGGGGACGTAGGGCCCGAAATACCTCGCGCCGTCCTTTCCAGGACCCCGCACCACGGTGAGCGCCGGAAATTCTTCCTGAACCGAGAGCCGAAGAAACGGATACGTCTTGTCGTCCCTGAGGGTGATGTTGTACTTGGGCCTGTACTTCTTGATGAGAGCGTTCTCAAGGATCAACGCCTCCACTTCCGTGTCCGTGACGAGGGTCTCAACCTTTCTCACCTGCCGCGCCATCACGGCCGTCTTCGGCCCTTGCCGAAGCGGATCCCTGTAGCTCCTCAGCCTCGCCCGCAGCGACTTGGCTTTGCCCACGTAGAGAACCGCGTCATCCGCACCGCGCATGATGTATACCCCGGGCCCGCGGGGAGCTCTCTCAGCCTCACCCTGCAGAATGCGAACGGCCTCCCGCGCCTCCCTCACGTCTTCCGCCCTTTCTTCCTGCGGGCCTTCCCGCGTTTTGTCCCCGGGAGCCGCACGTCCATTCCTGCCGCTCCCGGCAGCACTTCCCGCCACTTCAACTCTCGAACCTGATCCCTCAGCTCCGCCGCCTTCTCGAACTCCAGCCCGGCCGCAGCTTCTTTCATGGCCGCCTCCAGCGCCACGATTTTCGCTTCGGCCTCCTCCAGCGGAACGTATTCCTCCGCGCCATCCGCCGCACTCGGCACCGGCCCGTAGTCCGCTTCGTAAATCGAGACCAGCACGTCGTTGATGCCCTTCTTGATCCCCTCCGGAGTTATCCCCTCCCGAATGTTGTATTCGCTCTGGATGACGCGCCTCCTTCCCGTCTCTTCCATGGCGCGGCGAATGGATCCCGTCATCACGTCGGCGTAAAGAATCACTTTGCCGTCGATGTTCCTCGCCGCCCTCCCCGCCGTCTGCACGAGAGCCGTCTCGGATCTGAGGAAGCCCTCCTTGTCCGCGTCAAGAACCGCCACGAGGGAGACTTCCGGAAGATCGAGCCCCTCCCGGAGAAGGTTGATGCCGATCAGGGCGTCAAAGACGCCACGCCGGAGGTCCCGCAGAAGCTGCATTCTCTCCAGGGTGTGGATTTCCGAATGCAGATACCGAACCCGGATCCCCAGTTCCGTGTAGTACTCCGTCAGATCCTCGGCCATCCTCTTGGTGAGGGTCGTGACGAGAACCCGCTCCCCCCGCTCAGCCCTGACCCTGACCTCTTCCATCAGGTCCTCAACCTGGCCCGCGATGGGACGAATCTCCACCTCGGGCTCCATGAGCCCCGTGGGGCGTATTATCTGCTCCACCACACTCTCCCCGGCCTTCTCTATTTCGTACGGCGCGGGGGTGGCGGACACGTAGACAACCTGCCCCACCCGTTCCTCGAACTCCTCGAACCTCAGCGGCCGGTTGTCGTAGGCCGAGGGAAGGCGAAAACCGTGCTCCACGAGATTCCTCTTCCGCGACCGGTCCCCCGCCGCCATGGCTCTCAGCTGCGGGACGGTCACGTGGCTTTCGTCGATAACCACCAGAAGGTCGTCGGGAAAGTACTCCATCAGCGTTGGAGGAGGCGACCCCGTCGTCCGCCCCGTAAGATGCCGGGAATAGTTCTCGATGCCCGAGCAGAAACCCACCTCCCGGATCATCTCCATGTCGAGCTTCGTCCTCTGCTCGAGCCGCTGCGCCTCGAGAATCTTGTCCTGCGCCCGGAACCACTGCAGCCGCTCTTCCAGCTCCTGCTCGATGCCCCCCAGGGCTTCCTCCATGACCTCCCCGGGAATGACGTAGTGGCTCCCGGGGAAGATGCCGGCCTCCTCCACCGTCTCCAGGCACCGTCCCGTCAGGGGGTCCCGCCACGCCAGGCGCTCCACGGTTTCCCCGAAGAACTCGACACGCAGGATCTTCTCCTCCTCGTAAGCGGGAAACACTTCCACAACGTCCCCCCTGACCCGGAATGTCCCGCGCGAAAAATCAAGATCGTTTCTCCTGTAGTGCACCCCGACAAGATCCCTCAGCAGTCTCTGTCGCCCGCGGCCGCTGCCGACGGACAGGCTGATCCTCATGTCCCTGTAATAATCGGGGGCACCCAGGCCGTAGATGCACGACACGCTGGCCACTATGATGACGTCCCTTCTCTCCAGGATCGACCTGGTGGCGGAGTGCCTCAGCTTGTCGATCTGCTCGTTGATGGCGGAATCCTTCTCGATGTAGGTATCGGTCTGGGGAAGATACGCCTCGGGCTGATAGTAGTCGTAATAGGAGACGAAGTACTCTACGGCGTTTCCAGGAAAGAAGGACCGGAACTCGTTGAAGAGTTGAGCCGCAAGCGTCTTGTTGTGGGATATCACGAGGGTCGGGCGCTGGAGCCCCTCTATGACGTTGGCGACGGTGAAGGTTTTTCCCGAACCGGTGACCCCGAGCAGCACCTGGTGCCGAACCCCGGACCGTACCCCCCGGATGAGATCGCCGATGGCCTTCGACTGATCACCCTGGGGAGAGAACTCCGAGTCAAGAACAAACTTCTTCACCCCAACCCGCCGGTCGCCTCTCCGGTCTCCGCCCCCGCGATCCGGGAACCCCGGGCCCCGCCCTTTCGGGCGCGCCCGGCCGGCCGGAGACCCTCCTCAGTCAAAGACCCGGGAGACGAACTCGCCGTACGGGATTTTCCACTGCCGGGCCGGGTCTGCCTCAATTTTCAGAACCGTGCCGGGGAGAACCAAATTGGCGTCGGAAATGATGCCCTGATTGCGGTCGAAAATTCTCCTCCACTGGCGAGGATCGCTGTAATAGTATCCCGCCAGCAGGTGAAGGTTGTCACCCTTGATCACTTCGTGCTCCACGGTCTCTCCCGTGCCTCCCGCAACACCCGCCTCCGCTTTCCCGGGCCCCGCACCGGACAGAAGAGCCCAGAGAAGCGCCGTCACTGCAGCGAGCAGCACTCTTTTTCTTCTTGGCATGGCTGACATGTCCTCCCTCGTATGCTTTGTCCCTACTCTAATGAAAGGCCGGAAAAAGTCAATCTCACAGCGCACCGACCGAGCTCCGCCTCAGGTGGACCGCAGGACGAGGCGGCAAGCCCGAACACAGTCGCGGGCCATGCATGCAATATCCGGGTTGACACCGCCCGCCTCACATCATTACCATCTTCTCTCGCCATGAAAAGTGATCTTCTCCACCTCGCTCTCGTCCTGGACGGCACGGTGTCGGATCCCGACCGGCGAGGCGATCTGCCCGCCATCCCCGGGAAGATATTCCGCCTCTTCGGCGACGTCGTTTTCGATTCCTTCACTCTCATCCCCGACCTCGTCTCCCTCTCTCTCTTCTCGCCCGAGCTGCCCCGCCTCATCGCCACTCTTCCCGCCGGTTCCACCCACGCCGCCTGGAGGGAGGATCTCAAGGCTCTCGCCGGGGCTGCCGCCGATCAGGGCGCCCTTTTCCTCTGTCTCGGAGACACAGAAGCCCTGTCTTGTCCCGGGCAGTCCACCCCCGCAGCCTCACCTCCCGGCGGGGATCCGGCACGATTCGTGAACCTCTTTTTCAATTACAGCGGCCGAGAGGAAATCGCCCGGGCGGCTGCTCGGTGCCTGGATGCCCACCCGGACGGGGTGGTGGATGAGAAAACCTTCTCGGCCCATCTTCTGACCGCCGGCCAGCCCGACCCTGATCTCATTCTTTACGCCGGCGGCTCTCTGGAGCCCAAGGATTTCCTCGTCTGGCAGGCCTCGTACGCCGAGATCCGGCACTCCCCCGGCAATGGCCTTGACTTCGGCAGGAAGGACCTCGTCGTGGCCCTTGAGGATTTCCGTGACCGCCAGCGCCGTTTCGGGGCGGTGTAACTCTACTGCAGGACTACGGAGAAACGTACCTCGGTCAGGATACGTCTCGCCCCATCGGCACGGGAGAGGCTCTCTTCCAGGAACCGCGGCAGCACCAGGTCGCTCCCCCGCCCCCGATGTTCCCCCGCGGCCACGACGAGAGGGTTTTCGCCGACAACGGGGTCTCTCATGGCGTCTTCCAGTGAGTCGTAATAGGCTATGTAGGCTGGCCGATCGTGAGCCTCGGCGGCGGCCTCGCCGTGTTCAAGCAGAATCCTCCCCGCCCCCCCGACGATGCGGGGTCTCAGCGCCGCAATCACACTGCGTCTTGAGGCGATGAGGACAACGCCCGTAGCCGAGTCGATCTCGAGCGACGCCGGCTCCGGATCAAAGCCCCCCCCCTCCCGGTACTCTTCCTCCCCGGCACCTCCCAGATCCCCGAGAAGCTCGGAGAGGCCCCCTCTTCCACCCATGGGAAGCCTGAGAACGAGCCGGGCCTCCTCACTCTTTCCGACCCTGATTTCCCACGGCGGCAGTGCGAGGAGCTTCTTTCTGATGATTCCCTGCAGCTCCGGGTCCTGCCTGAGATAGTCCCGCACCGCCAGTCCGTCCTGAACGGTTATTCCCAGGCAGAGCCGGTACATGCTGCGCCTGGCTTGCCGGGCGGCGGCTTTAAGATTCCCGGCGCGGCGCACACTGCTGTTCACCGAATTGGACGAGGCGTTTCCCCGGCCGTAGCTCAGGATGTAGCCTGACTCCCATTCCACGGACCCCGGCCCTTCCCACAGCGGCACCGGCAGGGAGCCGGCTTCGGCCCCCCCCGCCAGAGCGAGGAGCACGAAGGCCGCTGCCAGGGTACCGATGCGCCCTTTCAACCCTTCCGTGAACGGGAAGCCCTTCTCGGATTCGCAAGCTCAGCCTGCGCGGCGGCAAGCCTGGCGATGGGAACCCTGAAAGGGCTGCAGGAGACATAGTCCAGCCCGAGCTGGTGGCAGAAGGCGATGGAAGAGGGATCCCCGCCGTGCTCGCCGCAGATGCCTATCTTCAGATCCTTTTTCACCCCCCGTCCCAGATCCACGCCGATTTTCACGAGTTTGCCGATACCGGCCGTATCGAGGCTCTGGAAGGGGTCGGCGGCGTAGATTCCCTTTTCAATGTACATCGGCAGGAAGGTGCCGGCGTCGTCTCGGGAGAAACCAGCCCCCATCTGGGTCAGGTCATTCGTTCCGAAAGAGAAGAAGTCCGCCTCCGCTGCGATCTCGTCGGCGGTGAGGGCGGCCCG